>DMQR01000156.1:4687-9101 GCA_003455605.1 Cryomorphaceae bacterium
CCAATGGGTGGTGGTGAAGGTCGTGCGTCAGGTGGTCACCCACGTTCACGCAACGGTATTCCAGCGAAAGGTTACAAGACTCGTGCGCCAAAGAAGGCTACGAATAAGTATATCATCGAACGCAGAAAGAAATAATCTGAAAGTATATGGCACGTTCGCTTAAAAAAGGTCCTTACATCCACTACAAACTTGAAAAGAAAGTTTTGGCTAATGTGGAAAGTGGTAAGACAACAGTGATCAAGACTTGGTCACGTGCGTCAATGATTTCACCAGATTTTGTTGGTCAGACTATCGGTGTACACAATGGAAAAACATTCGTTCCTGTGTATGTAACTGAGAACATGGTTGGTCACAAACTCGGTGAATTCTCTCCAACCCGTAACTTCCGTGGTCACGGCAAGGATAAAAAGAAATAAGTAAGAGATGGGAGCTAGAAAGAAACAAGCAGCTGATGCGCTCAAGGCAGCAAAGAAAGCTATCGCAATCGCTAAGCTTAACGATTGTCCCACTTCTCCACGTAAGATGCGTCTTGTAGCGGATCAAATTCGTGGTGTAGAAGTAGAGAAGGCATTGGCCATCCTAAAATACAGCCCGAAAGAAGCTTCTAACCGTTTGGAGAAATTATTGCTGAGCGCTTTGGCGAATTGGCAAGCTAAAAACGAAGAGGCAAACCTAGAAGAGGCGGGTTTGATAGTTAAAGAAATCAGTGTTGATAGCGGACGTATGCTAAAGCGTATTCAAGCCGCTCCTCAGGGTCGTGCGCACCGCATCCGTAAGCGTAGCAACCATGTGACATTGATTTTAGGTAGTAAAGAATCTTAAGAAAGGGAAGAATGGGACAAAAAACCAACCCTATTGGCAATAGACTGGGTATCATCCGTGGCTGGGACAGTCAGTGGTATGGTGGTCGTAAGTACGGCGATAAGATCGCTGAAGATGCCAAGATTAGAAAGTATTTGTACGCTCGTTTATTAAAGGCTAGCATCAGCCGAATCATTATTGAACGTACTTTACGTTTGGTAACGATTACCATCACGACAGCTCGTCCAGGTGTGATTATCGGTAAAGGTGGTCAAGAGGTAGATAAGTTGAAAGAAGAGTTGAAAAAACTCACTGGCAAGGAAGTTCAGATCAATATCTACGAGATTAAGCGTCCAGAGTTGGATGCAAAACTTGTAGCTGATTCAATTGCTCGTCAGATTGAGGGTCGTGTAAGCCACCGTCGCGCCATTAAGATGGCTATTTCAGCTGCGATGCGCATGGGTGCAGAAGGTATTAAAGTCATGATCTCAGGTCGTGTAAATGGTGCGGAGATGGCACGTTCTGAAATGTATAAAGATGGTCGTACACCATTGAGTACTTTCCGTGCAGATATCGATTACCATTTGAGCGAAGCACACACTACTTATGGCCGTTTAGGTATTAAGGTGTGGATTATGAAAGGTGAAGTGTATGGTAAGCGCGACTTGAGCAACCAACTTGGCAGTACTAAGAGTGGAGCAAAAGGCGGTCGTGGTAAGCGCAACCGTAAATAATAAAGAAGAGATGTTACAGCCAAAACGCACAAAGCATAGAAAAGTCTTCAAGGGTAGGATGAAAGGTGTTTCACAACGTGGTGCACAACTTACTTACGGCGCCTACGGACTTAAGTCATTGGATTCTAAATGGATCACAGCGCGTCAAATTGAAGCAGCTCGTATCGCGGCAACTCGTTACATGAAGCGTGAGGGTCAGATGTGGATTCGCATTTTTCCTGATAAGCCAATCACGAAGAAGCCACTAGAGGTACGTATGGGTAAAGGTAAAGGTGGTGTAGAGTACTACGCTGCAGTTGTTAAGCCAGGTCGTATCATGTTTGAGATGGATGGTATTCCACTAGAAGTAGCACAAGAGGCATTGCGTCTTGCAGCTCAAAAGCTTCCAGTTCGTACCAAGTTCGTAATCCGTAGAGATCTGCAAGAGTAGTAGTCATGAAGTATACAGAAATTAAAGAGTTGACTACTGCTGAGTTGGCAGAGCGTTTGGCTGAAGAAAAAGCGAACTACACGAATATGAAATTAGCTCATGCATTGAGTCCAGTAGAGAATCCAATGCAGATTCGTGAGGCTAGAAAAACAATTGCTCGTTTGAGCACTGAATTGAGTACTCGCTCAGAAGAATAAGAGTATCATGGAAAAAACAAGAAACTTGCGTAAAGAACGTATCGGCGTGGTATCGAGCAACAAGATGAATAAGTCTGTTGTCGTTAGTGTTGAGCGTAAAGTGAAGCACCCTAAGTACGGAAAGTTTGTAAAGTTCACGAGCAAATTCCATGCTCATGATGAGACTAACGATTGTAATGAAGGTGATACAGTAAGAATTATGGAAACCCGTCCACTTTCTAAGTCTAAAAACTGGAGAGTTGTAGAGGTTGTTGAAAGAGCTAAGTAATCATGGTACAGACAGAATCAAGATTGAGAGTTGCTGATAACACTGGAGCCAAGGAAGTTTTGGTAATCCGTGTGTTGGGCGGTACCAAAAGGAGATACGCTAGCGTGGGAGATAAGATTGTTGTAACAGTTAAGGAGGCTACGCCTGCTGGGAACGTTAAGAAAGGACAAGTATCGACTGCTGTAGTAGTACGTGTGAAGAAAGAAGTGCGTCGTCCAGATGGATCATACATTCGTTTTGATGATAATGCATGTGTGTTGTTAAATACCACTGGTGAAATGAGAGGAACTCGTGTATTCGGTCCTGTTGCGCGCGAACTGCGTGACAAGCAGTACATGAAGATTGTATCTCTTGCACCTGAGGTACTTTAATCTTAAACGATATCGATTAAGATGGGAAAGCTTAAAATTAAAAAGGGAGATAACGTAAAGGTATTGGCAGGAACTAGTAAAGGTGAAGTAGGCCGTATTGTTCGCGTTATTCCTAAGATGAACCGTGTCGTTGTGGAAGGTGTGAACATGATAAAGAAACACCAGAAGCCAAGCGCCGCTAATCCACAAGGTGGTATAACAGAGATGGAAGCTCCAATTCACATTTCAAATGTTGCATTGGTAGATCCTTCTTCAAACGAAGCAACACGTGTAGGCAGAAAAGTGGACGATAACGGTAACATTGTACGTTACGCTAAAAAATCCGGTGAGGTATTATCTTAATGAATATGACACCTAGACTTAAAACAAAGTACAGCGAAGAAATCGTACCTAAGTTGAAAGAAGAATTCAACTACGCTAACATTATGATGGTTCCAAAATTGGAGAAAATCGTTGTGAGCCAAGGTATTGGAGCTGCTGTAGCAGATAAGAAATTAGTAGACCAGGCAATTGCAGAGATGTCAACCATCACTGGACAGAAAGCGGTACCTACTAAATCTAAGAAAGACGTTAGCAACTTCAAGTTGCGTAAAGGTATGCCAATTGGCGCCCGCGTAACCTTAAGAGGCGAGCGCATGTACGAATTCTTAGATCGTTTGGCAAGTGCTTCATTGCCACGTATCCGCGATTTCCAGGGTATTAAAGCTTCAGGATTCGATGGACGTGGTAATTACACTTTTGGTATTACTGAGCAAATCATTTTCCCTGAAATCGATATTGATAAGGTAAATCGTATTTCAGGTATGGATATCACATTCGTTACCTCGGCTCCCACTGATAAGGAAGCCAAGGCATTGTTAACCGCATTTGGTTTACCATTTAAAAAGTAAAATACGATGGCAAAAGAATCAATGAAGGCCCGTGAGGTCAAGCGCGCGAAACTCGCAGCTAAGTATGCCGCAAAGCGTGAAGCTTTGAAAGCAGCTGGCGATTATGAAGGCTTGCAAAAGCTTCCTAAGAACGCTTCACCTGTGCGCGGCAGAAACCGTTGTAAGTTGACAGGTCGTCCTCGTGGCTATATGCGTCAATTTGGAATCTCTCGTGTAACATTCCGTGAAATGGCCAACCAAGGCTTAATTCCAGGGGTGAAGAAAGCGAGCTGGTAATTTTATAATAAGTAGTATGTATACAGATCCAATTGCTGATTTCCTGACGCGTATTAGAAACGGTCAAAGTGCTGGCTTACGCGTAGTCGAAATTCCTTCGAGCAAAACGAAGGTTGCCATTTCCGAAATTTTGAAAGATCAGGGATTCATCCATGATTACAAAGTTGAAGATGTAGCGCCACAAAATGTATTGAAGGTTGCATTGAAATACGATAAGCAGACGAAGGTTCCTGCTATCCGCGAAATCAAGCGTATTAGTAAGCCAGGTCTTCGTCAGTATAAGTCAAGTAATGATATCCCACGAGTGAAGAACGGTTTGGGTATCGCAGTAGTAAGTACTTCAAAAGGAGTAATGACTGATAAGCAAGCCCGCAAAGACAACGTTGGGGGTGAGGTTATTTGTACAGTCAGCTAATAATATTGATATGTCTAGAATAGGTCAAGCTC
>DMQR01000007.1 GCA_003455605.1 Cryomorphaceae bacterium
AAATACATCTCCTGGATATGCCTCACGGCCTGGAGGACGGCGAAGAAGTAGCGACACCTCGCGGTATGCAACCGCTTGCTTGGAAAGGTCATCGTATATAATTAGCGCCGGGCGACCTGTATCTCGGAAGTACTCCCCAATGGCAGCGCCGGCAAACGGGGCGTAGAACTGCATCGGAGCCGGATCTGAAGCATTTGCTGCCACGATAGTTGTGTACTGCAAGGCGCCTGCATCTTCCAGTGTTTTAGCAATACCGGCAACAGTAGAGCCTTTCTGGCCTACAGCAACGTAGATACAGTATACAGGCTGGCCCGCTTCGAAAAATTCTTTTTGGTTAATAATAGTATCTATGGCAACAGTCGTCTTACCTGTCTGACGGTCACCAATGATCAACTCACGCTGACCACGACCAATAGGAATCATCGCGTCGATAGACTTAATTCCTGTTTGCAAAGGCTCGTTTACCGGCTGACGGAAGATTACCCCGGGCGCCTTGCGCTCTAGTGGCATCTCATGCGTTTCGCCAGCGATATCGCCCTTACCGTCAATAGGGTTGCCTAGTGTATCAACAACACGTCCAACCATTCCTTCACCTACATTGATAGATGCGATAGTGTTTGTGCGTTTTACTGTTGAACCTTCTTTAATGTCGGTTGATGGCGCAAGCAATACAATACCTACGTTATCTTCTTCAAGGTTCAATACGATACCTTTCTGACCGTTTTCAAATTCAACCAACTCACCTGATTGAGCGTTTGTCAAACCGTATGCGCGAGCGATACCATCACCCACTTCCAATACAGTACCTACCTCCTGTAGGCTCGCACCTCCGTCAAATCCGGAAAGTTGTTGCTTAAGAATTGCTGAAATTTCAGCTGGATTTACATCTGCCATGATCCTTTTTTTAGGGTCTTTGTTTTATTGTAATTCTTTGGGTTAGCTCAACATAACATTGCGCAACGTACGGAGCTTACCGGATATAGTATTGTCTAATTCGTATCCCTCCACCTGTAGCTTTAAACCTCCAATTACTGAGGCATCTACGCTTTCTGTAAGTAGGATTTCTTTACCTAGTTGCGCGCCAAGCTTTACTACTAAGTTCTTTTTATCTGCATCATTCAAGACAACGGCGCTTACAACGTGTGCTTCAACGATTCCCTTGTATTGAAGCACATCTTTTTGGAACTTCGCACATACGGAAGCAAGGTGTGCTTCACGGCCGTTATTAGTTAACAACATAACGAAGTCCTCAAACAACGGCGAGAATTTACCGGCAAATATCTCTTTCAAGATGACCTGCTTCTTATCTGCCTTAACAATAGGGCTTCTTAACAACTGCTCTAGCTCTTTAGATTCAACAATTGCCCTGGTCATTGATTGGGCATCATCTTGAGTTTGATCGAGCTTGTTTTGCTCAACCGCCAAATCCAATAGCGCTTTGCTGTATCGTGAAGCTACTCGAGGGTAATTCATTCTGAGTCCTAGTTGAATTTAACGTCGTCAATGATCTTGTCAATCATTTCAGCTTGCTTGTTCGCATCGCTCAATTCTTGACCTAAAACTTTTTCAGCCACCTCAATGCTTAGTGTAGCGGCCTGCTTTTTAAGCTCGGTAACAGCTGCGGTTTTCTCAGCTTCAATAGTTGCTTTTGCTGCGGCAACAGTTTTATCAGCTTCTGCACTTGCTGCTTCCTTCGCCTCTGCAACAATCTTGTTTTTCATGTCACGAGCCTCCTTTAGAATGCGCTCACGCTCTTCGCGTGCTTCTTTCAAAATAGCTTCGTTATCGGATTGCAGCGCTTTCATTTCTTCTCGCGCTTTTTCAGCGGCTTTCAATGCCCCTTCAATAGACTCTTCGCGAGCATTTACCGCATCAAGAATTGGTTTCCACGCATACTTCTTTAATAAGAAGATAAGGGCAACGAAGACCAAGAGCTGCCATATAAATAGGCCAAATGAAAAATCGTGAATTAACTTATCCATATCTTAATAATGTGTAATCAAACTATACTACAAAGATTTAAAAGCAGAGAGCAACCAACCGTTACACTCTGCTTTAATCTTCAATTACTTCGCGAAAAGCGCAGCAAAACCGAAACCTTCGATAAGTGCCGCCGCAATAAGCATTGCTGTTTGAATTTTAGCCGTGGCTTCTGGTTGGCGAGCAATGGCCTCCATTGCTGAACCACCAATTCTACCAATGCCTAAACCAACACCGATGGCACACAAACCAGCACCTATTATTTCAGGGATTTCCATAGTATATATAATTTAATTAATACTCAATATTTAGTGGTGTTCATGATCTTCTACCGCTGAACCAAAGTAGAGCGCTGTTAGCATGGTAAAAATATATGCCTGTAACGCCGCTACTAACACCTCTAACAGCGACAAAACGAGTGTTAGCCCGAAAAAAGCAGGAGCAATCAACCAGCTTCCGAATACGAAAATTAAACCTATGATGCTCATTATTACGACATGGCCTGCCAACATATTGGCATAAAGGCGCATCATTAATGAAAATGGCTTTATAAATAGCCCTAGAATTTCAATAATTGCCATGACCGGCTTCAATATCACGGGTATACCTGGCATCCATAAAATATGTTGCCAATAATGCTTGTTCCCGGAAACCTGCGTAATAATAAAAGTAATTAGCGCGAGACAAAATGTAATCGCAATATTGCCTGTCACGTTAATTCCTAATGGCGTCATACCCACTAGATTCATAAACCATATAAAGAAGAACACTGTAAGCAAATAACTCATATACTTTTTGTAGTGTTTTTCTCCGATGTTTGGGATAGCTATCTCATCGCGTACATAAATAATAATCGGCTCAAGGAAACGCCCCGCCTTTTTTGGTGTTTGGCCGCTTTGGTATGCCTTGGCCACTGCTTTAAAAAGGAAAAACATAAAGCCTGCCATAACCAAAATCATGAATACGTTCTTCGTAATTGAAAAATCAAGAGGCATGATATTAGTTGGATGATGATGTTCATCCATAGATAAGTGGCCTGAAGCGTCGGTTTTGTATATTTTACTGTGATATAACAAGTAGTAATTTCCATCTACCTCTGCTACAGACTCGCCGTGGTGAAATCTAGAAGACGAGAAAACTTTAAGTCCTTCATCAAAAAGAATCACCGGCAATGGGAAACTAACCCCCTCAGTAATAGTGAACTCGTAAGAATCGGCGAGGTGGTGCTCAATGGTTTCCTTTATTTGTGTCTTAACGTCATGACCACCTTCCGAGTCCGTGTGATCATGTGTGTCATGAGCAGCTTCAGCACGTGAATCGTTGTGATGATTGTGGTCTTGGGCGAATGCAGGAACAGAGAAAATTATCGCGCCTGCCAAGGCTAAAGACACGGAGAGCTTCGAGTGTATATTGTGATGCATTTCCTGTTTCAGAAATTTAGACGTCTTGAAAACGATGCGAAATTAACACTTAATCCCTACGCGGGGAAGCAATATTAACTTTTTATTGTCAACAAACCAGCCTAACTAATCACCGCCACTTTAGTATAAATTTATGCTTGGAAAGCAACAAGTTATTTTCACCCTGAAACACTATTCTTTGTTGAGTGTCTGTACCAGTGCAATAGTTTCTGTAGCTGTGGTTACAAAATAGGGAATGAAGAACATCCCAAACTCAATAATAGACATATTATCGTCTTCATTATATAGTGGTTGAAGCACAATGAAAAACACCACAAACTTTAAGCCGCTTAACCCCATAAAAATGAAGCCGAGCTTCTCAGGGTGCTTAAGTCTCAATTTATAAATGATAAAATAGCCTGATACCGCCAAAAATACGTTCACACCATAAGAGAGAAATAACACAGATGAAAAGCCGGAAGAAAGAATCCAACCGTGTACGCAAAAGAGAGCGACGCATATGGAAATCAGTATACTATAGAAATGCTTTTCAAACATCCTTATTACTCTTCTTTTGGAAGAGCGTTTATGAGTTGATACAGGGAAATCCCAACAGCCGCCATCACACAAAGAGCCGTAAAGAGGTTCTTTTCGGATGCATATTTCTCATCTAGGTGCTTGCCCAATTCCGAGCTCAAGTAAATGAGCACAGCCATTTGTACCCCGACAGCACTAAAGCGGAGAAATTTATTTTTAGTCATGAAATAGACAAGTAATTATGCCGTCTTAGAGTTAGCTTCCTCTTCTTTGGACATCTTGCGCATCACGGTATTCATAGATATCGAGCCGTTGAGCTCCGCGCCAGGCTCAACCGAGAGTTTTTCTGTAAGCACCTGACCGTTCAATTTGCCTGTTTGTACAATAGAGAGCATTTGAGCAACCTTTAAGGTGCCCTCTACCCTTCCGGCAATCGATGCGTTTTTGCACTCAGCCTCTCCTTCAATAATCCCTTGCTCCCCAATAACAAGCTTTCCGGCAACTTTTATATTGCCCTTTACCTTTCCATCGATACGAACGTCGCCATCTGATAGCAAATCCCCTTCAATGCTAGTTCCTGCAAGAATTCTATTCGATCCTTGCGAATTTTCATGGTACTTTTTAGCTGTTGACATCATAGTTTCTTAAAGTGTTCAATGTATTCCTTCAGAACCTTGTCGCGGTACACCTTACCGAAATTCGGATTATTGATGTAAAACGCTTCACTTATCGTCTTAGGATAATATTGTTCTAAAGGGCCGCCTAAAGTACTAAAAGTATTCAAATAAACCTTGGCTTTCTCCTTGGTTCTCAAGCCACTAACAATAACAAGCTGGTTAGCTTGATCGTAGAAGATGTTCTGAATCCTTAGGTTGTCGAACTTGAAGTGCTCTTTATTGAAGTCCGCCAAAGCATTTCGAAGGTCGTTTATGTTTGAGTTTTCAGCAGGAATAGCAAGAACGAATTTGTGCGGTGCGTTAGGCTGTTCGGGGAAATCTATTTTCTGGACTTTCTGTTCTCCGGAACCCTTAAAGTCTTGTTTCCTTCCTTCGTTCTCGTCCATTAATAGCGCTAACATTTGGGCGGCTACCGTCGATTCTTCGGAATCAGCATAATCCTTCACCACGCCTTTCAGGGCAGCAACGACCTCTTCCTCTTTTTCTTCGGCGCCATAGATAAAGGCTTGCAACATTTGGGCCTTCGCACGCAACGTTGTTTTGGGATACTGGGCAATAAATTGGTCCAATTGCTTTTGCGCCACCACCAAACTCCACGACTCAAAAGCCGCAAAAGCCGCATCGTAAGCTTCCTGCTCTTCGCGCGGCACCTCTGGCCCCTTCATTTCTCCACGGAGCAAGGCGGCATACGGGCTGTTTGGGTACTCTTTAAGAAGGGTTTCTTTGGTTTTATCTTGGTATTCTGTATCCAATTGTTCCCCGCGCAACAAATACAGTCCGTAGAGCACCTTAGGGGTTAGTTGGACATAACTCTCAAACTCCTTCAAATAATCCAACCAAGCCAAATCTGCCGCGATCAAATCGCGCAAGCCGTCCTTGTATATAAACCCAAGCTTGGTCTTCGCCGTGGCTTCTCTAATCAAACTTTGGTTATAATCCTCCTGCGAGCGAAGCACGCGGGATAAATAGTACTCTACGGAATTATCGTTTGAAGGCAAGGCCTCCTCCGTACTATCCGCTCCATCATCCGCGTTCGCAAGATCTACTACTCCACCAAAACCTTGGGCCGGTTTGTCTTTTGTGCGCCAATGGTCTTCAAGTGGTCGGTCGCCCCAAGTACGCTTGAAAGAAGCGAGCCCGCTTGTACGGACCTGGGCATTGAAGAAATACCACTCGCCGCCGCCAATAGCCTGGGGCCCAGCATTTGCCAACAATGCATTTTGCTCGGCGCGCATTTGTGCTAGCTCCGCTCTACGTCGGGCTTCTTCCTCGCGCTTTTGTTTCTGCTCAATGAATCGGCCAAATTTCTCGCGCAATGCTGTTTCGCTCATCCCATACATCGCCTGCAAACTATCCTCAAGCGTAACAGTATTGATCGCCAAGACCAATTCGTCTAAGACACTCTTCCTGTGCTGTAGCGTATCCAGCCCGCCATATCCAACCGGCAAGACCGCCAAAGCGCTATCGTAATACGCCTGGGCCGGCACAAAATCACGGAAATCAAAGGCCACGCCAGCAAGCGCCAAATAGCTCTTTCCCTTCTGCTTCGGGTTGTCTACCGAACTCTGAATGCTTTGCACCAGCAACTTCTCGGCCTCCGGGAAGTGCTCCAAATCCAATCTCTTGAGCGCCCACACGTAATAAATCTGATCGCGATAAGTGATGTTCTTATCGTCGCGAAGCATTTTTCCCAAATCCTTCTCAATGACCAAAATATCCTCCATGTGCACATCGAAATTCTCCGCGCGTTTGATCTGCGCCGAGAACGTAATATCATAATCGTCAGGGTGCAATTTCAACACCGCCTCATAGGCAAGCGCACTCTCATATCCCTTTTTCAACAAGGCATAGAGCTGTGCATTTAAATAGGTGAGTCGAACTTTCTGCGCCTTATTTGGGGCCAATTCCGACGCACTCTCCACCCATTGCTGCGCCTGCTCCCAAGATTTCTTCTGGACGTTCAACGCAGCTATAGTTTTCTGCGCCTCAAAAAGCATCGCCTTGGGCAGTTCCTTGGTATAAATCTCGTCTAAGATCTGCTCCGCCTGGAAGGTATTATCCATGCGAATGTGGGTTTGCGCCGCCAATAATTGGGCCCAAAAAACCTCATCCTCTGCCTTTTCAATGCCACGAAACTGATCCTCGATGTAGGATGTCGCCTCGATGCATTGAATCCATTCATTTTTATAGAACCTTGCCCGCGCAATCAGCAGGTACGCCTTGAACACATAGTCGTTCTTCTGCTCGCCGCGGAATACCATGCTGTGATTTTTGATGGCTTTCACGCTCTTTTCCAAGGCACGGTCCATCTTGGCAAACATTTGTGGCGCCTGCTTTTCATCCGGCCAATAATAGATCGGCAGCAGGGCCTCGAAATCATACTCCTCGGATTTTTCGAACGCGATCAACGCTTCCTTGAGCGCCTCCTCCCCGTTAAAGAATGCGTTATAATGCGCAGTTGTCTCGTGGTACTGGCGGTTAATCCAACGGTCTTTGGTGGTCGAACAGCTCGACAAAGCCATGACGAAAAGAAGTAGGGATATGTATTTTCGAAAGTCCATCAAGTGTAATAACGCGTTAAAATTATTTTATTTCACGCCGTGGGAGAAATGCTACGCCCGATATTTGTGACCAACATGGCAAAAAAATCGAAAAATCAGAAACGTGTTCAACGCTGGCGGAACAAATTCCGCTTCGTTATCCTGAATGACGACACCTTCGAGGAGGTAATGACAGTAAAGCTAAGCCCTCTAGCAATCTTTACCGGTAGCGTCTTTACTATTCTGTTTACCATTGCCATCACCACCGTGGTCATAGCCTACACGCCGCTAAAGGAGATGATACCTGGATATGCTTCTTCAAAATTGCGCCGTGAATCA
>DMQR01000140.1 GCA_003455605.1 Cryomorphaceae bacterium
TTACTACTCAAAAAGCATGCCTCAATCTAGGCGTCGTGCAAGAATCATTTGTTTCTGATTGCCCAATTTCATAGCGAAAATCTTCATTTCTCTCCCTTCTTTGACCTTGAGCTTTTTTCGAATCAAACCTGGGTGCTCAGGGAATCCTATGCGCTCTATGGCCGCCCGTTCTACAGGGGTTTGAATCTTGTAAGGCTTCGCTATTTCAATAACCTCATAACGTACATACAGTTCGTTTCGTGCCGGCATCTGCGCAGAGGTATAAATGTTGCCTGTGACCAATTTTTTCGCGCCCAACCCACCGAGGAGCTCCTTGTGTCCGCCACTTTTCGATAAGGCTGGGCCGGGCTGGATTAGAAATGTATGTATTAGGTCTGTATGCGCTACAGCGGGTGCTGTAGAGCTGCTAGTAAACAAGCGCACTTCCTTTTTTTCCAATATGACCGCTGTATGTATTTCCGGCGCTGCGACCCAATCTTTTCGTTGTACACACAATAATTCCTTGCACTCTCCAAGGAACTCTACCGCATAAATGGCAGAACAACCCCGTAGTTGACTCAGCTCTTCAAGAGAAGCCATGGGGCTGTGTTTGGATACCAAGGTATGTGCACATTCCAACCACTTTCCTTGCAGGGATGGGAGATTCGGCACAGTATGTTCTATACTGTGGGCTTTATTGCCTCTGGCACGGCGGTCAGGGTCAATATAAATTGTTAGTTCTGTGGCAGAAATACTGAGGACCTGTTTCCAAGCTTCGATGGCTTCGAAAAGTTCTTCTGCCGGCGTACAGGATACCTTCGATGTCGCAAGGTTATGCTGGAGTAATTGCGCGAGGTCCGGATTCAACTCATTGGCCCAATGCTGTTTGAGCCCTTCACGCTGAGAAAGAGCATAACTGTCAATCCCCATGCCTGCGCAAAGGTCTATAGAATAAGGTGTAGTGACCAATGCTGCTTTGAACCACGCCGTCGCATAACTACTGCTTTGCTCTAGTGGTACACCCGTAGGGAATAGCCATTGCTTCTCGAACAACGGCCCAAACTTTCGGGTATATTCACGTTTTGCCTCTAATTGGCTGATCCAACTAAAGTAGGGCCGTTCAAGGCCATATTTCAGACGCAAATCAGCAATAGAAAATCCTTCGTGTTCAGCAATCCATTCCCACGCAGCGGAATCTTGAAAATCATTGGGATTTACTTGTTGCTGGCGCTGCGCCATGCCTAGGACCCTTGGCTCAGCTCATCACGAACCGTATTCATAACCACACGGATGATACTATAGGCGGGAACTGCGAAGATCATTCCAGCAATACCTAGCAACGTACCTGCAATGGAAATGACAATGAAAAGCTCGAGTGGATGTGCCCCAACGCTGTTACTGAATATGAAAGGTTGGAATATTATGTTATCTAATAATTGGACCACCACAAATAAACCAACTAAGAGGTAGAGACCCTGTACTAAATCCAAATCTACGGTAGGATCTGCAGCACCGAGGGCATAGAGTTGTCCAATGCCAAGTAGAATTCCCAACGTTGCGCCGATAATAGGGCCTACGTATGGAATGAGGTTGAAAATAGCAGCAGTCAAAGCCAATACAATCGCTCCTTCGACGCCGACAAGGGTCATTCCGATGGAAAGCAGGATAAAGATGGCGGTGATTTGCAGGAGGATTCCGAAGCTGTAACGGGTCACAATTCGCTTGATCTGTGGAACGATAATGTCCACCTTATTATGGTGCTTATTCGGGGTTATATAAGCAATAAAGGTATGGGCCAATTCTTGTTCGCGGATCAAGAAGAAACTGATGAAGGCGATGGAAAATAGCCCGATGATGACGTTTCCAACCGATCCCAACATCCCTTGGACTACTCCAGATATAGCCTCAACGCTAGCGAAGTGCTGAAGGCTTTGGTTTATCTTTTGCAACTCCACTTGGCCATCGATGCCGAGGTTGGCCAAAAGGTTGGATAACTGGCTGATTTCCTGCTCTAACGTAATAATCAACTTATCGTAGCGAATAGTGCGTAGGAAGGAGAACTCCTCCAATACCACTGGAACAAACCACGATATCATAAATGAAAACACAGCTCCAATTGCCAGCATGGTTAGGGTTGCACTACCGGTCGGTCCAATGTATTTACCTATAGTGCTTTTATCTTTTATAAGTTTGAATAGCGGTCGTCCTAAAACACTGATATACAGTGATATAAGCGCATACGCTACTACACCTTGTATGAGAAATAGGACGTAGAGACATAAGGCTATACCGAGCAATTGCAAGGCGGCTTTGGCGATGGGTTGAAGCTGGAATAAACTCATGGTTCAGTGTTTCTTGTTAAGGACCAATGTAACAAGTTTGCGCCCATTTTTAGTGCTTTTTCGCGAGTCTCTTGATCGTCGTTGTGTACCTCTGGGTTTTCCCATCCGTCTCCTAAATCAGATTCCAGGGTAAGTACGGCGACTAACTCACCTTCGAGGAAGTAGCCCAGAGCTTGTGGTGGCTTGGCATCGTGTTCATGAATCTTAGGAAGGCCCTCAGGGAATGAATATGGACCTTTGAAAATGATGTGGTTTGAAGGGAGTAGTTGGCCAGTTTGGTCTGGAAAAATCTTTTGTATTTCAGCGCGAGCAAACTCCCCCATGCCGTAGTTGTCGTCAATGTGGAGGAATCCACCGCGCTCCACGAAGGCTCTTAGATATTGAACATCAACCGCATCAAAAAAGATACGGCCGTGGCCTGTCGCATGCAGAAAAGAGATGCCGGAAGTGAGCACATTAGCTGGTATGGTATGACCTTGAACTTGGCAAGCGCCGTTCAAATTTTCGTTGTAGAAGGAAGCTAAGTTTTCTAGGGCTGTTGGATTGGCGTACCAATCCCCGCCGCCGTTGTACTTCAATACAGCCAATACCTGCCCTGAGCTTGAAAGCTGAAGGCCTATGGTGACTAGGAAAATGAGGAGTTTCTTCACAAGGATAAATCTACTGATAATTCTCAAGTTCATTGGAATGCAAAGTATTGTGAAGTAGTTATCCGTAAGAGTCGGTGCTTATATTTGTTGTCTATTACTCTTTAGAGTAGCCCCCACGAATATGAAAAAATTGACCAAAATCTTAGTCGCTAACCGAGGTGAAATCGCCTTGCGTGTGATGCGCAGTGCCCGCGAAATGGGTATTAAAACAGTAGCTGTTTATTCTGAAGTTGACCGTCGCGCAC
>DMQR01000216.1:0-336 GCA_003455605.1 Cryomorphaceae bacterium
GGAAGGTGATGATGAAGTTGGTGGCGTGATTAAAGTATTAGGACCGGGTGAGGCTCCTGAATCGGCCAATGATGAAATAGAAGATTTAAAAGAAGAGGTTGAACGTTTAAAGGCCATGGCACTGCAGGCACCAGCAGATACTTCTGTTACCATTACCACTGTTCAATCGGCAGAATCATCTCATGTTTACGAATTTGATGTTACCGATGACAATGTCACTGTCGGGAACAGAGATGACTATGAGGATGGGGATAATAAAGAGCCCATCATCTATGTCGTTCGCGGTGAATCCTACAGGATGAAGAACAACTCTGAAGACAAGCCATTGCGATTCAG
>DMQR01000216.1:732-2585 GCA_003455605.1 Cryomorphaceae bacterium
ACCGAAGAGGATGGAACTGTAGAATGGGTAATACCGTTAGACGCACCAGAGGAATACTACTATTACTCTGAGGAAGACGAAGATAAAGTTGGGGGAATAATCAAGGTATTGGGACCTAATGACGATTGGAAAGAATATGTAGATGATGAAATATCAAAACTTCAGGCTCAATTTGCTGAAGGTTCACGAGATACGGCTGTGAGCATTACAAATGTTCAAATGGTCGCCCCAGCAGCAGATGATTTTATTTTCGAGGATCAAGATTCCGTATATACTATTGGTGAAAACGCTGAATATGAAGGGGATAACAATCAAAACCCTACCATATATGTGATGCGTGGTCAGACCTATAGTTTTAGAAATAACTCCGAAGATCATCCACTGAGACTTAGCCGAAAAGAGGCACAGCGAGACGATCCTCGAGGGCTTGAAAAGAATGCCATAACTAAAGAAGACGAATCCGTTTCATGGAAGATTCCGCATGATGCACCGGATGAGTATTATTACTACTCTGAAGCCAATGACACTTTAAGAGGAATTATCAAAGTTGTTGGTCAAGGAGAAGGTGATACCTATGATGTTGATATGTCGCAGGATTTTAACCAGATAGTCGACGATTTACAGACACGAATGGAGGAGGAGTTGACAAACCTTAAATCAGCAGATGATATCGAGCGATTCGAGGGTGGTCATCACTTGGTTCTGTTCTATGATGTAGACATTCATATCCTTACACGTGCTCAAAAGAAAAAGATATTTGAATTTGTTTACGCATTGAAGAAAGAGTCTGAAGGTTTCGAATATAAATTAATTATATCTGGTTTTGCCGATGTCCGCGCGAGCGCCGCATATAACGATGCCTTGAGACAACGACGTTCTAATGAGGTCAAGAAATTCTTGAAGCAGTTGGGGCTTGAGGTTCCTACAGAAGATAGAACTGCACCACATACCTATACTGGTGAAATGTTCCTAGACCGCCGCGTTGAATTAACCATTGAAGTAACCAGAACAATAGATTAATAAAGATTATTAGCAATGTAAGTCCCCGGAATAACCGGGGACTTTTTTTTGGTAGCATCCGAGGGTAATCTAGCCGGTAAATATTCTTTAGTTGTTCAAATGCCACAAAACATTATTCTGAACAGCCAAAATAATTGGCTCCAGCGTAACTTCCCTTCGACCCGAATGTTCTAAATTCACGGACTCAAGATGGACGAAGCACAACGCAAGCAAAAAAAGTACGACGAAGCCTACCTGCGCATGGCAGAAGAATGGGCACAGCTCAGTCATTGCACCCGGAAGAAAGTGGGCGCGCTGATTGTCAAGGGTCGTATGATTATCTCCGACGGATTTAATGGGACACCTACTGGTTTTGAGAACCCTTGTGAAGATGAGGAAAATTACACGAAGTGGTACGTACTGCACGCAGAGGCCAATGCCATACTTAAGGTGGCTTCGAGCACGGCTTCCGCAGAGGGAGCTACCCTTTATTTGACCTTGAGTCCGTGCAAGGAGTGCAGTAAATTGATCCATCAATCTGGAATAAAACGCCTAGTATACCGCAAGAAATACAAGGACGATAGCGGCCTTCGCTTTTTAGAAAAAGCAGGGGTACGCATAGAACAATTGGACCTACAGTGAAACCTCAACGCGTAGTTCTTTGGATCACCGCCTTCTTCATTGCGGGCATTAGCATCGGTTTGAGTTTCCGGGAATCCGTCTCGTTTAATAAGGGCTCTTCTATGGACCAGTTCTTCCAATACCTCCAAGACGAATATGTCGATACACTCGACATTACAAGGCTTCAGCAAGAGGCTATGGACTACATTTTGTCGGGTCTAGATCCACACAGT
>DMQR01000081.1 GCA_003455605.1 Cryomorphaceae bacterium
CCCCTGCGTGTCTTACTGTGATTAGTGGTTCTGCATAAGTAGTGCCAATAATGCGACCCCAGTCCTGTGCACGTGCCACTACACTGTCTAGAAAGCCCTTGCTCGCAATGATTGTTTCTGGCTCATTACTATTAGGATCATAAAACTGGCTTGCATGTGCTTTTATACTGGCTAATTTTTGCTCAAATCCAGCGGATATATCTACAATTAGATCAGGATTTAAGTTATAAAACTGCAGGTATTTATACATAGTTTTTGGACGCCAAGGAGCTAATTTATTTCCATTTTCATCCAATTCAATTTTATGCAAACCACTATTAAAACAAGCTTCTTCAACCAAACGTGAAGCCCTGCCATGGTCAGGATGGCGATCTGTTGGGGCATTCATCAACACAATATCTGGACGATATTTTCGTACCATTTTGACCACTAACAATTGTGATTCAAAATCGTAACTAACCTGACCATCGGACATACATAGGTTTTCTCTAACAGCACACCCTAGAATTTGAGCTGCCTGTGTAGCTTCCGCATCGCGTAACTCTGGAGTACCTCGAGAACCCATTTCACCGCGCGTCAAATCAACGATACCTACTTTCTTTCCAGCGGCGGCATGTGTAGCTAGAATACCTCCAGCGCCCAACTCAACATCGTCGGGGTGGGCACCGAAAGCAAGAATATCAAGTTTCATAGTCTTTACTTTCCTGAAGCAAAAGTCGTGATTTCCATGCTCATCGGGCTCGTTGAAGACTGGAAATGTGCAGCCCAGCGTCCATTTTCATCAATCAAAAATTTATTGAAGTTCCAGCTCACCCTGGCATCAGCAACGCCATTCCTTTCCAAATTACACAACCATTGATAGACTTCATGTCCACTACTCCCGCTTGTTTTTACTTTGGTCATCATTGGGAATGTTACATCATATCTAGACTTACAAAAAGCTGCTATTTCCTGATCGGAGCCTGGCTCTTCCCATGCAAAATCATTTGAAGGAAAACCGATTATTGTAAAACTATCTCCACCATACATTCGATATAACCGTTCCAAATCTTTATACTGTGGAGTGTATCCGCACCTAGAAGCGGTATTTACAATCAGGACGCGTTTTCCTTTTAATGAAGAAAAAGAAAAAAGTTCTCCGTCAATAGTTTTTGTCTTTAAGCTATAGAAATCAATGGACGGAATACCCATCGCTATGGCATTCGGAGAAGCAATTTGGGCCTCTCTGCCGCAAGAGAAGAAAAACATCAACGTCAAAAGAGATAAAACTTGTTTCATGTCTAGGGTTTTTTGATAAACATCAAAGGTGCTGGAATAGTTTGATGTAATTTTGTGAAATGCAAACAATTATTCGCTTATTGGTTCGTTTTATCCGCCAAGAAGTGAGAAATAGCAACGTGCTTTTTTCGCTAGGCATATACCTGCTCGGCGTATCCTACCTCATTTATTTATTGAGCGGCAGCACACCTTCAGACTCGGTATGGAACACCCTGCTTTGGGTAATCGTATTTTTTGGATCGGTCCAATTATCTTCTCGAAGCTTCGAATTTGAGAGCGGGCCTTACTTCTATTACTTCCAAACAATCGCCAATGCTAAGCACACTATCATCGCTAAGATGTTGTTCAATGTGGCGTACATGATGTTCCTGAGCACGGCTACTTGGGCCTTATTCAGTGTTTTTTTTGGCAACCCCGTTTACAACACCGCTTTATTTTTTATTGGACTCATACTTGGAGCCACCGGATTTAGCGTGGTCTTAACATTGACTAGCGGCATTGCACACCGCACCAGAGGCAATACCACATTGGGAGCAATTTTGGCCATCCCTCTGCTCTTCCCAGTAATTCAACTGACCAGTGCTATAAACCTGCAAGCCATCGTAGGCGTTACCCTTACCGATGCCGCTAATTTATTGGGAACATTAGTTACTTTAGATATGGGAATAGGCCTCCTAGCCTACCTACTCTTTCCGTATCTTTGGCAAGATTAAAAGAACAGATGAAAGGAAGCATTTATAAGGTATTGGGGTTGCTATTGGTCGCTTATAGTTTGATCTATGGTTTGTTGACCAAGGTGCCCGAACTCCCTATCATCGAAGAAAGTATTCGCAATCTGTTTTATCACGTCAGCATGTGGTTCGCCATGGTGGCCATGATGGCGGCGAGTTTTTGGAACGCCATTCGTTTCCTTGGCACCGAAGATTTGGCCAGAGACCGCCGAAGTATTAGCCTAGCCGAGATGGGTATGTTCTTCTCCTTCATGGGGCTGTTCACAGGAATGGTTTGGGCCAAGTATACGTGGGGCGCTTGGTGGACCAATGACCCGAAACTCAACGGCACTGCCATTACCATTCTCATTTACTTGGCCTACTTCGTGTTGCGCAACTCTATGGACGATGCCCGGAAAAAGGCGAGAATTTCAGCCGTCTACAACATTTTCGCCTTCGTGATGATGATTGTTTTTATCGGAATCCTCCCCCGTATGACCGACAGCCTGCACCCTGGCAATGGTGGAAACCCGGGATTCAACAGTTATGATTTAGACAACGGACTGCGCATGGTGTTCTACCCAGCCGTATTAGGCTGGATTTTCGTGGGAACCTGGATCGCTTCCTTGCGTTATAGATTAAAAGCTCTTCAAGAATGAGAAAATTCTTACCACTTTTAGCTATGTGCTTGCCATTGATGGGATGGGCACAAAATGACAACCCGATGTACAGCAACGGCAAGATTTATGTAGTAGTAGTAGTCATCGCCATCATTTTTGTGGGTTTGGCGTTGTACTTGGTCCAATTGGACCGTAAAATCACCAAACTGGAAAATGAAAAATAGCCAGATTGCTATCATCATTGCCATTGCAGTACTCATTGGCTTCACCCTTATTAACCTCGGCAACAGTGCTACCTACAGCAGTTTCGCGGATGCCAGCTTAAAGCAAGGAGAGACCACTACGGTCATCGGTTACCTCAACCTAAGGGAGCCAATGAGCTTCGACCCGAAGACTGTAACCCTCACCTTTGCTGCAAAAGATAAAAAAGGGAATGCGAGCACCGTGGTCTACAACCAACCTAAACCCCAAGATTTCGAGCGTTCCGAGGAAATTACCATGACCGGATACGCCACCGACTCCGCCTTTGTTGCAACCGATATTTTGATGAAGTGTCCATCGAAATACAACGAACAAAACGAAGTGGATTCGGATAAAATCTACAAATAACCCCTATGAACTACATTGGAGAACATTTATGGGCCGCCGAACTCGGACGGGGTTTAACGGCCTTTTCATTTGTATTCGCACTACTATCCACCTATGCTTATTACACGAAAGCCGATGGTTGGAAAACCATTGGCCGCTTGGCCTTCCGAGTACATGCCATCACCCTTTTCGGACTTATTGGTACCCTGTTTTTCATCATGGCCAACCACTACTTCGAATTTGACTATGTATGGAAACACACCTCATTAGATCTGCCGCCGCGCTATTTATTCTCTGCATTCTGGGAAGGTCAAGAAGGTTCCTTCCTTCTGTGGATGTTCTGGAATGCTATTTTAGGATGGATCCTCACCTACACCGCAAAGGACTTTGAAGGTCCAGTGGTTGGTGTATTTGCCGCCGTCCAAGCTTTCTTGGTGAGCATGATCTTGGGCATTTGGATTGGCGATTTACAGTTAGGCTACAGTCCTTTTAACCTAGTACGAGAACTTCCTGAAAACTTGGGTCTGCCTTGGACTCAATTCGAGGATTACCTTACCCGCTTCCCAAATTTCACGGACGGATCCGGGTTGAATCCATTACTGCAGAACTATTGGATGACCATCCACCCTCCAACATTATTCTTGGGCTTTGCCTCTACCCTCGTTCCATTTAGCTACGCCATCGCTGGCCTGTTGCGCAAAGACTATACTTCTTGGATTTCAAGCGCTTTGAAATGGAGCGTATTCTCTGTTGGTATTTTAGGGGTCGGCATCTTGATGGGTGGCGCTTGGGCCTATGAGGCATTAAGCTTCGGCGGATTTTGGGCATGGGATCCAGTAGAAAACAGCTCGTTGGTACCGTGGCTCACTATGGCCGCTGGCACGCACCTCCTACTCATCCAACGCAACAAAGGGGGTGTAATGCCGTCCGTATTATTCCTTTTGATTATCACATTCTTGTTGGTCTTGTATTCTACTTTCCTGACCCGTTCAGGGATTTTGGGGGATAGCTCGGTACATGCTTTCGTGGATTTAGGGTTGAGCGGTCAATTATTAATTTACCTCCTGTTCTTCACTCTTGGTAGCCTTGGCCTCTTCCTGTTTCGATACCGCGGCCTACCTAAAAAAGAAAAAGAAGACCGTATGGATAGCCGTGAATTTTGGATGTTTATAGGTGCTCTAGTGCTCTTGATTAGCGGTTTACAGATTTCCCTAAGCACCTCTTATCCTGTCTTCAACAAACTGTTTGGTCCAGAGGGATTGATTCACCTCTACGATGAAAACAAGGTATTGAACGATCCTATCACGCACTACAATGCCATTCAGGTACCGTTCGCAATCATCATCACCTTATTGATCGGCGCGGGCCAATTCCTTTCGTACCGCCAAACCTCCACCAAACTGTTCTTCCAGCGTCAAATCACCACCCTCGTGGCAACCACCATTCTTACTGGATCAAGCTCTTGGGCACTGGAAATGTGGAACCCGATGTACATCACATTGATGTGGACAAGCTATTATGCAGTGATCGCTAACCTTGAGTTTTGGATTCGTTGGGGTAAAGGACGATGGAACTTCGCAGGCGCCTCTGTGGCGCATACAGGTTTTGGGTTATTGATTGCCGGTGCCTTGGTCAGTAATGCCAACAAGGACATCATTTCTCAAAATAGAACCTTCATTCACGAAGATTTCCCTGCCAATGAAAACCTCTTACTATCGCTTGGTGACACTGTTGAGATGGGCAAATATTGGGCCACCTGGTCGGGACAAAATGAAGAAGGCTATTACATAAATTACGAGCTGGAGTTCTTCGAGGAAATTGATGGGAAGCTTGAATCCGCGTTCAACCTCAGCCCACGCATTCAGCTCAACGAACGTATGGGCAATGTGGCAGAGCCAAGCACTAGACATACCCTTACCAAGGATATTTACACCCACGTGACCTACGCCGACTTGCGCACCGCAGAGGAGAGAGGTACCGACGAATGGAAAAACGAATTTGAGCTTGAGTTAAATATTGGCGATACACACTTCTTGTATGGGAAGTATCAATTAGAATTGGATACCCTAGTCGTCGATGCACCAAATGCTGGAAGTGAGCTTCAATACGCCGTATTGGGAGCAGGATTGACCATCACTACATTAGAAGATAGCGTGTACAAAGTTATGCCAGTATATGCGGTTCAGGGCAACCAAGCGCAACATGTTGATGCTGAAATCAAAGAATTAGGATTGAAATTTAGCTTTGACCGCATCAACTACGACACAAACAAACCTGTCATCATCGCAAGTGAACACACTGAAGCTGAAGTACCTTTTATTTTGGTCAAAGCCGAAGTTTTCCCTTGGATCAATCTCTTGTGGTTGGGCTCCATCTTAATAGCGGTCGGAACTGGCATCGCCATTACGCAGCGCATAAAAAGAGAACGTAAATAATGTCGGAAGGCCGTCCACATATCGCTATTATTGGCCAAGGCAATTTGGGGCGACAGCTCGGAGATGGACTGCAAAATGCCTTTCAAATCACCACCCACGGTCGTGCCTTGGATATTCCCGCCGCCGCCGAGGTCATTATCGTATGTGTTCCTGACGATGCGACCATAGAAGTATGTGCTGCGCTACCTCAGCATTTATTAATCGTGCATACTGCTGGTGCCTTGCCAATGTGTAATACGCCGAGAAGTGGCGTGCTCTATCCGCTCTACAGTTTCACGAAGGGTACAGAAGTAACTTGGGCCCAAGTTCCCTTTCTAATAGAAGCCCATTCCGATGAAGATTTGGCCGTCCTGACGAGTATCGCAAAAGCACTTTCACCGCTAACTTATGAGGTCAGCAGCGCAGGGCGAAACCAGCTGCATGTGAGCGCTGTGATGGTCAACAACTTCACCAACCATCTCTATACCTTAGCATTCCAGCACGCCAAGGAGCATAACCTTCCGGTGGAAACCTTATTTGCCATAATGAAGCAAGGACCCGATAAAGCCATCGCCATCGGACCTGAGGCGGCACAAACTGGACCCGCAGCACGCGGCGATAAGAAAACCATGAATGCTCACTTGGAACGAATAAGTAATCCGGAAGTACAGCGACTCTACACCCTATTAAGCGAAAGCATAGCAAAACGCAAGGCCTGATGAATTACAAAGAGAAATTCAAGAACATCACCACAGTGGTCCTCGACGTTGATGGGGTATTAACGAATGGAGAGATCTTGCTCATCCCCGGAGCCGAACCTGTTCGTAAAATGCACAGTAAGGATGGGTATGCGCTGCAATTAGCGGTTCGCAATGGCATTCGAACGGCCGTCATCACTGGAGGAACTTCTCCGGAGGTAAAAGCGCGCCTGCAAGGGGTTGGCATCAAAGACATCTACATGCGTGCTTCGCACAAGATGGAAGCCTATGAAGATCTTAAAATGTGCTACGACCTCAGCGATGAGGAAATCCTATATATTGGCGACGATCTTCCTGATTACGATGTCATGGAAGTTTGCGGTTTAGCATGCTGTCCGCAAGATGCGGCGCCTGAAATTAAGGCCATTGCTGATTACGTAAGTCCTGTGAAGGGCGGCCACGGATGTGTTCGCGATGTATTGGAGCAATTGCTCAAGATTCACGGCAAATGGGGCCGTAAAAAAGACCGTACTTGGTGATGAAGCTTTCGAAAGAATTGATCCTGGGATCACAGAGCCCTCGCCGTGCCCAATTCCTAAAAGATTTGGGCCTTTCCTTCACTACCCTTCCATTGGGTTTAGACGAAACGGCAC
>DMQR01000178.1 GCA_003455605.1 Cryomorphaceae bacterium
GTATTGGAAGGAAACAGGTGATGTCAGTGTGTGGAGAGGTATTGCTCAGGATGCACTTATTATGAATATCGATGATCTATTATGTGTCGGCGCCACGGATAAAATCATGCTTAGTTCGACAATTGGTCGTAACAAAGGCTTGATTACCGGTGAGGTTCTGTCAGCGATAATTAGGGGTACAGAGGAACTCATCGAAGAGTATGGGAAGTTCGGGGTGAACATTTTGAGTACCGGTGGTGAGACTGCAGATGTAGGAGATTTGGTTCGCACTATTATTGTTGATTCTACCGTGGTAGCTCGCATGAAACGTAGCGATGTAGTGGATAATGCGAATATCAAGCCTGGAAATGTCATTGTTGGTTTGGCCAGCTTTGGCCAAGCGAATTATGAAAGTGAATACAATGGCGGTATGGGATCTAATGGATTGACCAGTGCGCGCCATGATGTCTTCTACAAGAACTTAGCGGCTAAATATCCAGAAAGTTTTGATCCGGCAGTTCCAAAGGATTTGGTTTACACGGGTTCCAAGCTATTGACCCAAGCCACAGATACACCGTTGGATGCGGGGAAATTGGTGCTTAGTCCGACTCGAACGTATGCGCCTATCATCAAATCGATTTTAGATAAGTACCGTCACCAGATTGATGGGATGGTACACTGTTCTGGTGGTGCGCAGACGAAAATTTTGCACTTCCTCAAGGAAGGACATGTCATTAAGAATAACTTGTTCCCAGTGCCTCCGCTGTTTAAGATGATTCAGGAAGAGAGCGGCACTGATTGGAAAGAAATGTATGAGGTTTTCAATATGGGTCATCGCATGGAATTATATGTAGTGCCAGAACTGGCAGAGGAAATCATTTCAATCTCAGAATCATTTGGCGTTTCAGCGCAGGTTGTGGGTCTAGTGGAAGCTGGGGTAGGCAAGAAATTGACAATCAGTAGCGAATTCGGAACCTTTGAATACAGTAAATAATGCTCGACAAACTCAACGTCGTATTTCAGCGCTTTAACGAGGTCAATGATTTGATCATCCAGCCCGATATCATTTCGGATGGTAAGCGATATGTGTTGCTGAATAGAGAATACAAGAGCCTCAAGCCTATTGTCGAGGCGCGCGAGCAGTTTATAGAGATGGAGAGCCGAATTACTGAAGCGAAGGCGGTGCTCAAAGCAGAATCGGACCCAGATTTCAAGGAAATGGCGAAGATGGAGCTGGAAGAGTTGGAGCCTGCCTTTGAAGCATTGTTGGAGGAAATAAAAGTATTGCTTATTCCCAAGGATCCTAAGGACGACAAAAATGCTCTGGTAGAGATTCGCCAAGGTGCCGGAGGCGACGAGGGAGCCATTTTTGCCGGTGATCTTTTCCGTATGTATCAACGTTATGTGGAACAGCGGGGTTGGTCTATTGATGTTATTACAGTGAATGAAGGAACTGCTGGAGGCTTTAAAGAAATTGCATTCGAAGTTGGTGGAGAAGGAGTATACGGCATTTTGAAATACGAGAGTGGTGTTCATCGCGTTCAACGTGTCCCTGCTACCGAAAGCCAGGGTCGTGTGCATACTTCAGCAGCATCTGTAGTTGTATTGCCAGAGGCCGAAGATGTGGATGTGGATCTTGATATGAAAGATGTGAAGAAAGACACCTATCGTTCTCAAGGTGCGGGAGGACAACACGTGAACAAAACGGAAAGTGCCGTTCGTTTGACTCACTTGCCATCGGGTTTGGTAGTGGAGTGTCAGGATGGACGTTCACAACATAAAAACTACGAACAAGCGTTGAAAGTATTACGCTCGAGACTGTATGATCTTGAGTTTAAGAAGAAGCAAGAAGCTCAGGCGGCTCAGCGTAAAACGATGGTGAGTACCGGAGACCGTTCAGCCAAGATTCGCACCTACAATTATCCGCAGGGCAGGGTTACCGATCATAGAATTGGGCTTACGACCTACAATCTCGGGGATATAATGAATGGGGAAATTCAGAAATTTATTGACGAACTTCACATGGCGGAAAACGCAGAGAAGTTAAAAGAGGGGAGTACCTATTAACATGGACAAGGCAGCATTGGTAGCGCAGATACAGAAGAAGCGAAGCGTACTTTGTGTAGGTCTCGATACGGACCTGAATAAAATTCCGCCACACTTGCTGAATGAATCGGATCCCATTTTTTCCTTTAATAAAGCCATCATTGATGCAACTGCGGATTATGCGGTGGCGTACAAACCTAATATTGCATTTTACGAAAGCTATGGAGTGAAAGGCTGGCAAAGCTTGGAGAAAACTATCAACTATTTGAATGAGTTTTATCCTGAGGTCTTTACCATTGCCGATGCAAAGCGTGGTGATATAGGAAATACTTCAAAGATGTATGCCGACGCATTTTTCAATGCCTTTGGATTTGATAGCGTAACTGTAGCTCCGTATATGGGGGTGGATAGTGTAAGCCCATTTCTTGCCTACGATGGCAAGTGGGTTATTATTTTGGCATTAACGTCGAATCAAGGTGCTTTTGACTTCCAATTAATTAAGGATGAAAATGGGGTAGCATTGTTTGAAAACGTGATACGTAAGGCGCAAGAGTGGGCGACATCGGACCAATTAATGTTCGTGCTCGGTGCCACCAAATCAGAATATTTAGAGCAAGTTCGTGCTGCCGCGCCGGATTCATTTTTCCTGGTACCGGGTGTGGGTGCACAAGGCGGTTCCTTAAAGGATGTACTGGAAAAAGCGACGAATAAGGACTACGGTGTATTGGTAAATAGTACCCGTAGTATCATTTATCAGAGTGATAGAGAGGATTTTGCGGCTGCTGCAGCCAAGGCTGCAAGTGAGCTTCAGGAAGAAATATCTACCATATTATTTTAGTGTGCGATGAATCACGCCTCGTTCGTTTTTGATTCGTGAAATTTGAGGTATTAAATCGGACAGTATGGATGTCATAGGATATGTAGCATCACTTTTCATCGGAATTTCACTTGGCCTTATTGGCGGTGGAGGTTCCATTCTAACCGTACCCGTATTGGTGTACTTGTTCGGAATTTCTGTTGAACTTAGTACTGCTTACTCATTATTTATTGTGGGTACTACTGCTTTAGTTGGTGGGATTCATAATGCGACATTAGGCAATGTAAATTACAAGACTGCACTAGTCTTTGCCATTCCTGCCTTCATTGCGGTATATTTCACTCGTGCGTATTTGGTTCCAGCCATTCCGGCAGAGATCTTAACTTTTGGTGATTTCGTGCTTACTAAGGATATCGCTATTATGATTTTCTTTTCTTTGGTGATGCTAGCGGTTTCTGTAAGTATGATGCGAGATAGTCTCAATGATACTGAGCAAACATTTGACCAGGTAGGGCCTCAGTTCAATGTGCTGGCGATCATTGCAGAAGGAGCTGTAGTAGGAGTGTTGACAGGTATTGTTGGCGCTGGTGGTGGATTCCTGATCATCCCAGCCCTTGTTTTGTTTGCTAAGATTTCAATGAAAAAAGCAGTGGGTACGTCCTTGTTCATTATTGCAGCGAAGAGTCTCATTGGCTTCATTGGGGATGTACAACGCCCTGATTTAGAAATTGATTGGAACTTACTTTTATCAGTTACGGCAATTGCAGTAGTTGGTATCTTTATAGGGATTTATTTGACCAAGTTTATCGACGGGAAAAAGTTGAAAAAAGGCTTTGTATGGTTTGTGCTTTTGATGGCCGTCTACATAATCGGAAAGCAATTTTAAGAAAAAGGAGAATTAAAATCCAGAATCATGATAGTAGAACAGATTTACACTGGATGTTTGGCACAAGGTGCCTATTACATCGCTTCGAAAGGCGAAGCTGTGATTATTGACCCACTTCGTGAAGTAGGGCCGTATATCAGCCGTGCTGAAAAGGATGGGGTGAAAATCAAATACATTTTGGAAACACACTTCCATGCGGATTTCGTTTCAGGTCACCTCGATCTAGCTGCAAAAACAGGTGCAACTATTGTATACGGACCAACGGCAAATACGAAGTTTGATTGTCACGTGGCTACGGATGGTGAAGTGTTTAAAGTTGGAGATGTAGAAATTCACGTATTGCACACCCCAGGTCACACCATGGAGAGTACTACCTATTTGCTTAAGGACGAGAGTGGCAAAGACCATGCGATCTTCTCAGGGGATACTTTGTTTTTGGGAGATGTAGGCCGTCCAGATTTGGCTCAGAAAGCTGCCACGGTGACGCAAGAAGAGTTGGCAGGAATCCTATACGATTCATTGCGTAACAAAATCATGAGCTTGGCGGCTGATGTGATTGTATATCCAGGACACGGCGCAGGCTCTTCTTGTGGTAAGAATATGTCTAAAGAAACAGTGGGTACAATTGGCGACCAAAAAGCAACAAACTATGCGTTACGCGCTAATATGACTAGGGAAGAGTTTGTTTCTGAGGTAACAGATGGTCTAAGTGCCCCGCCAGCATACTTCCCAGAAAACGTTCGAATGAATAAAATGGGGTACGAAAGTTTGGATAAAGTGATGGAGAAAGGTCTTCGTCCATTATCTCCTGATGCTTTTGAAGCTGCGGCCAATGAAACTGAAGCTTTGGTACTTGATACTCGTCACCAAAAAACCTTTATCCACGGTTTTGTTCCACAATCCATCTTCATCGGTATTGACGGTAGCTTTGCGATGTGGGTAGGTGCATTGATTCTTGATATCAATCAGCCTATTTTGATCATTGCAGATTTAGGACGCGAAGAAGAAGTGGTGACACGTTTATCACGTGTTGGATACGACAATTCCATTGGATTCCTGGAGGGTGGATTTGATGCTTGGAAAGCAGCCGGTAAGGATGTAGATACCTTAGATCAAGTAACTGCCGAAGAATTAAAAGTTATTGAAGATGCTACTATCGTTGACGTACGTAAGCAAGGTGAATACTTAAGCGAGCACGTCGTAGACGCTGTGAACGTAGAATTAGATTACTTCAACGATCAAATGGCTTTAGTACCGAAAGAAGGTACCTTCTACGTGCACTGTGCTGGTGGTTACCGCTCTGTGATTGCTGCGTCTATTTTGAAAGCACGCGGATACCACAACATGGTAGATGTTGCAGGTGGTTTCAAAGCAATAAAAGAAGCAAGATTTAACGTGACAGATTACGTATATCCAACAACCTCGTAAGGCTATAATAAACCACAGACAAGCTGTGTCCGCAGGGATACGGCTTTTCGTGTCTCGACCTATACACCTTTTAACTGCTGAGCATATACATTCAATTAACTTAACTTTTTATCAAGCCCAATACGGCTTGAAAAAGTCCAAGTAATTGTTCAAAGTAAGCATTGTTAGTAGCATTATTTAATAGAGCTTTAGTCTACCTTTAAAGGGATGAACAATCCGTTCCATAGCCTTAGGAAGGCCCTCGCAGTATTTGCCTTCATTTTGTTGGCGGGCACTATCGGATATCGTAGTATCGAATCCTATTCGTGGCTGGAGGCGTTTTATATGGTCATTCAAACCGTTAGTACGGTTGGTTTTAACGAAGTGCGACCGTTGAGTACTGTAGGTACTTGGTTCACCATCGCCTTGATCGTGGGGAGCTTCGGAACGTTCGCTTATGGGGCAGGCTTATTGGCCCAATTAGCGCTTGACGGAAGTGTTCAGCAATTTGTTAAAACTAAAAGATTAGAACGTAAGGTGGAAAAGTTAGAAGGACATGTAATTGTATGTGGTTTAGGGAGAAATGGCCGCCAAGTTGTGGATCGCCTTATTTCTTACAACGCCCAAGTCGTCATTATCGAAAAAGATGCCGAACGTGCGGAGCGATTTAAAGAAGAATTAGTCGGTGCCCTTCTGATCCTTGGGGATGCTACGGCAGATGAAATTTTGGAGAAAGCTAATATTTCGAAGGCCAGCTCACTGATCGCTTCCCTTGCCTCGGATACAGACAACCTCTTTGTGGTTATTAGTGCACGCCAGCTCAACCCGGCATTGAAAATTGGTGCACGCGCGAATACCGAAAGTACGGAGAAAAAACTCCTTGCCGCGGGTGCGGATTACACCGTCAGTCCAAACTTGGTCGGTGGGGCTCACCTCGCACACAACCTTATGAATCCGGGTGTGATGAACTTCCTAGACCATCTGAGTGTGGGAGGATCCAGTGCGACAAATATTGAAGAAATAGAGGTAGATGAGCTACCTGAAACTAAGGGCTCGAAGAACATAAAAGACCTCCAGATACGCCAAGAGACGGGCTGCACAGTTATTGGGTATGTGGATGAAACCGGAGCATTGACTGTGAATCCATCACCCGATATGCAATTGGCCCCACATTCAAAACTATATGTATTGGGCAATGACGATGAAATTCGAGCGTTGCGTAAGTGGTTTTCTGCCCAAACGCGGTAATTTTGTCCAAACTCCAATCCATGAAAATTCTCTACACCGGCTCCAACGGCCTCCTTGGTCAAAAAATTAGCCGCGCCACCCATACTTTTCCTCAACACGAGTTCTTGGCGACCTCCCGCGGGGCGAACAGAATCCAAAATATGGGAACGGCCGCCTACGCTTCGATGGACATCACCAATTCTGAGGATGTGTTGCGTGTGGTAGAGGAATTTCAGCCGGATATAATTATTCACGGCGCGGCAATGACGCATGTGGATAAATGTGAATTGTATCCCGAGCAAGCCACATTGGTGAATGTAGGAGGGACGCGTAATATGGCCGAGGCGGCGCAGCAAGTAGACGCTCACTTGGTACACATTAGCACGGATTTTATTTTCGACGGGAAGGACGGTCCATATAAGGAAGAAGCGGAGCCGAACCCGGTCAGTCACTACGGTTGGACCAAGCTTGAAGCGGAAAAAATTATCGAGCAACTCTCGTCGTATAGCATATTAAGAACGGTACTAGTTATCGGGATGGCTGAGGATCTGAGTCGTAGCAATATCGTTCCCTGGGCCAAGGGTGCATTAGAAAAAGGCGAAGCCATCAATGTAGTGGATGACCAATTCCGTACGCCCACACTCGCTGAAGACCTCGCACAGGGTACATTATTGGCGGCGGATCAAAAAGCCCATGGCGTATTCAACATCGCCGGACCTGACTACATGTCCATCTATGAGTTAGTAGGCCAAGTAGCGCAGTACTTCAGCCTCTCCATGGATTCGGTAACCCGCGTGGACAGCACAACCTTGAATCAGCCTGCCAAACGTCCGCCTGTAACGGGTTTTGATATTGGCAAAGCAAGAAAGGAATTGGGTTATACGCCGCATACGTTTACCGAAGCACTCGAAATCATCGCACAGCAGACAGGATTGTAGCCTGATATTTGTCAAGTATAGCGCTTTCTACTATTTTCGGGATTCACTCTCAACGAATCCGGTAGGAGCATGTCGAATACAACAGAATCTTGGGGGTCACGCGTTGGTCTGATCCTCGCTATGGCAGGAAATGCCGTAGGTCTCGGTAACTTTTTGCGTTTCCCTGTACAAGCCGTTCAAAACGGTGGTGGAACGTTTATCATTCCTTACCTTGTCAGCTTCCTGCTCATGGGAATTCCATTGCTCTGGGTAGAGTGGTCGATGGGTAGATTTGGTGGCCGATTCGGCGATCACAGCACCCCTTTCATTTTGGACAACATGACGCACAAGCGTTTTTGGAAATATTTCGGGGTCTTCGGAATTTTCACCAACATGGGAGTCATGGCCTACTATACCTACATCGAAAGCTGGACCTTGACTTACACCCTTAAATCTCTCAAGGGGGATTTCTTGGGTATGGATTTGGCTGGGCTAGATACTTTCTTCAATGGCTACGTTGATCTAGGCTCTGGTATCAACTTCCCCGTATGGGCGTTGCTGGCCTTCCTCATTACTTTAAGTATCAACATTTATATTCTTTCACGTGGCCTGAGCGCGGGTATTGAAAAAGTGGCAAAAATCGCCATGCCTATGCTCATCGGTTTTGGTGCCTTCCTCGCTATTATGTCTTGGACTACCGGTTCTACCGGTCGCTGTGAAGATTGTTCCACTTTCGTAGGTTTGAACTTCTTGTGGGAACCTGATTTCACCACCCTTGCAAATCCAAAAATTTGGTTGGCGGCTGCCGGTCAGATCTTCTTCACTTTGAGTGTGGGGATGGGAACCATTCACTGTTACAGCTCTTACTTGAAACAAAAGGACGATATTGCCCTAAACGCTATGTCTGCCGGATGGATGAACGGTTTTGTTGAGATTGTACTGGGTTCTGCAGTAGTAATCCCGATTGCCGTAGGTTACCTCGGCCTGGATTGGGTGGTAGAGAATGCCGGTTTTATGATGGCCTTCAAGACCATGCCATTCCTCTTCGACCAGTGGGGGAGTGTCCTTGCGGTAATCGCCGGGGTCGCCTGGTTCGGTCTATTGTTCTTCGCCGGAATTACTTCTTCACTGGCCATGGGTACCCCATGGATGGGCTTCGTCCAAGATGAGTTCGGCTGGAGCAAGAACCGCAGCGCCATGCTATTAGGTATTGCCATCCTCGCTATGGGATTACCGACCATCTTCTTCTTTGAAAAAGGCGTCTTTGATGAATACGATTATTGGACAGGAACGGTGAGCCTAGTAATATTCGCTCTAGCCGAAGTAATTCTCTTCGCTTGGGTCTTCGGTATGGATAAGGGCTGGAAAGAAATCACTGACGGTGCAGATATGGATGTTCCGCGCATATATCGCCCCATTATCAAATACGTCACGCCACTATTTATCGGAATCATTTTCCTCACTTCATTATTCAAACCTTTGAATGGAGAATTCTCCGATTGGTCTACGGCCTTCAACTCCCTATTTAGTGGACAAGGCTGGCCTTGGGCGAACGATAGCATTATAAATCAGATTTTCCATATCAATACTGGAGTTCAATGGGTGGCCGATGGTCATTTCACCAACATGTTCTACGTAGATATGAGCCGCTTCTTCTTGCTGGCTTGTTTCTTCGCACTAGTGGCAATGGTGAAAGTAGCCTCTAACCGCCGTAAACGAAACATATCCTAATGACCACATCAGCTTTAATCATGATCATTTTGACCCAAGGCACTGTCTTGGGAGCGACTATCTACTTCTTTCGAAAAGTGTTGAAGACACCGGCGAAACCAGAACCGGATTCATTCAGCGAGAACGACAACGATCCAAAATAGGCTAGTAACTTTTAGTTTTTTATATCATTTGGCGGTCACCTAGGAAGAATAGGCCCCATGGAATTATTGGGATTCTACTTAGGTTGATTTTTTTCAACTTTATATCAGCGAATTAGAAAATCCGCTTACATTTGCAACCCACAAAGAAAGGAGGTGTTACTATGCTCGTAATTAATGTTAAAGAAGGTGAATCTATCGAACGTGCTCTGAAGCGGTACAAAAGAAAACACAGCTCAACGGGCGTAGTCCGTAAGCTTCGTAAAAATCGTTACCATACGAAACCGACCGAAGCGAAGCGTCGAATGAACGAAAAAGCGGCTTACGTTCAAGGTTTGCGTCAAGCTGAACAAGAATAAGCGCTTCTTAAATACTTCAAAAAAACCCGGCTTTGGCTGGGTTTTTTGTTTTTACCCAAGTAGCGACTTACCTTTCCTTTACTGATGAAAAAGACCGACTATATTGCCCAATTTCTAGCATACCTCCAAGCGGAGAAACGTTTCAGTCGCCACACCTTGTTGGCTTATAAGAAGGAATTAGAGCGTTGGTCTGATTATCTTGCCACCGAAGTAGAAGTCTCAATATTCCAAGCCAACATCCAGCACGCCAAACGATTCGTAATCTGGCGCAGTAGACAAGGTATTACACCGCGAAGTGTGAATCGTACGCTCAGCACCTTGCGCTCCTTTTACAAATGGGGAATCCGTGAAGGCTTTATTAGCCAAAGTCCCGTGGAGTACATGCGAAGCTTGAAAACTCCCAAGAAGGTTATTATGAGCGTGCCGCGTGAAGATTTGAATGCTTTATTCAGCGATGTTGGTCGCTTTGAAGATGATTTTGTGGGTTCCAGGGACCAATTAATGCTTTTGCTTCTCTATGGACTCGGTCTACGAAAATCAGAACTCATTTCCCTTCGACCAACAGATTTCGATTGGTCCCGTCAGACAGTACGCGTCATAGGTAAACGTAATAAGGAACGTCAGATTCCAATACCCAAGAGTATTTCTTCTTACTTCGATTTATATATGAAACGTAGGAACCAATTATTCCCCGAAAAGGCTCCTGAACTTTTATTGACGCTCAAGGGCAAAAAGCTCTATCCACAGCTTGTTTATAATCGGGTTTTGTTCTACCTTAAGAGTGCCACAACGGTGGTGGACAAAAATCCTCATACACTACGGCATTCGTACGCCACGCATCTCCTAAATGCGGGAGTGGATATTAATACGGTTAAGGAGTTATTAGGTCACGAAAGTCTGAGTTCGACCCAAGTGTATACAACGAGTACGTTTGAGGAACTTGCCAAAGTGTATAACCAGGCCCACCCCAAGGGGTCATAAATTTTTAACGCTATGACAGTGAATATTCAGTCTGTAAATTTCAAAGCAAATGGCAAGTTGCTCACCTTTATCAAGGACCGCTTGCAGAAGACAACACATTTTTATGACCGAACCATTAGTACGGAGGTGTTCCTTAAAGTTGACAATAACCATTTGAGAGCTAATAAAATCGTTGAGATGCGAATGTCGATTCCTGGAAGTAAAATTGTAGTCAGTAAAGAGAGAAAATCTTTTGAAGAGGCTGCAGATTTGGCTATCGAAGTAATCATTCGACAGTTGAAAAAATACAAGACTAAACTTCGCGGCTAATGCCCAAAAAACATGTCGTGAGATGAATTTAAAAAGTGAAGGTTAAGAGGCCTTCACTTTTTTTTTGCTAGGTATTGTTGGTATCAATCTCTTTACTACATTTGCAGTCCGTTTTAGGGACGGAAGATCTTTGACATAAAAGCCGGTATAGCTCAGTTGGCCAGAGCACGTGATTTGTAATCTCGGGGTCGTCAGTTCGAATCTGTCTACCGGCTCAATTTTTTGCACTTATTGAAAGTGAGGTAAGTGCATTGCTGGGGGGATACTCAAGCGGCCAACGAGGACGGACTGTAAATCCGTTGGGAAACCTTCGCAGGTTCGAATCCTGCTCCCCCCACAACCGCGGAAGTAGCTCAGTTGGTAGAGCATCAGCCTTCCAAGCTGA
>DMQR01000041.1 GCA_003455605.1 Cryomorphaceae bacterium
AGAAATTTGTCCCCTGAATTTAGCTAAATTCAGGGGACAAATTTCTTTATCCACCTTGCATTCTAGGTGTACAGTGGAGAATTGGGCCAACGCACTGTCGTGACTTTGTGAGAGACCGTTCACGTGCCTAGTTCGGCTATATTGCAATAAGTTCAGGAGCTCAGGTGTATGTCCAGAGTTTGAAATGGCGAAAAGCACATCATTGGCTTCGATCATCCCTAGGTCACCGTGGTAGGCCTCGCCAGGATGCACGAAGAAGGAAGGGATCCCGGTACTAGAATACGTCGCGGCCAATTTTCTCGCGATAATCCCACTTTTACCCATGCCAGTAAAGATCAATTTCCCCGGCATTGTATCTATCAGCTCGACGGCACCTTGGTAATTATTGCGGTCCTGCCCTGCCATATTCAATAGAGATTGAGCTTGGGCCTGAATGGTTTGTATGATTTGCTGATTAATGTCCATGTATACGAGCCAAAACTTCTTTAAAAACACCGGCACCTCCTGCAGTCTTGAGCTGTACGTCACAGATGTTCAATAACTCTGTAGCAGCATCGTTCACAGCATACAAATGACCACATTCTGAACGCACGGCACAATCGTTAGTATCGTCCCCCACGAAAAGGGTTTCATCAGCTTCAACGCCATATTGGGCACGAATATCAGCAACAATTTGAGCCTTATCGCTGATGTTAATTTGGCAAAAATCTAGGCCCAATTCTTCCGCACGTCTTTCCAAGGCTGCCGAACCACGACCGCTCACAATACCAAATTTAATACCTTTAGCCATAAGCACTTTGATCGCAGTACCATCTTTCACATTGAATACTTTGAGTACCTCTCCTTCGGCCCCGTAATAGAGCTTCCCGTCGGTGAGCACACCATCACAATCTGAAATGATCAATCGAATCATAGTAAGTCTTTAATCAATGCTTCAAGATTACTGAGCTTTAGCATATTGGGACCGTCTGACAACCCCTCATCTGGATTTGGATGCGTTTCAATAAAGAAGGCGTTCGCCCCCCAAAGTTTTGCGGTTTTGGCGAAATAAGGAACATAGGCCCTATTACCTCCTGTGGTCCCGTCATTGCTCTGAGTATCTTGCGCGGAGTGCGTGCAGTCCATGACTACATGCTCTGTTAGGGCGGCAAGTTTCTGGATATTTCTAAAATCTACGACCAATTCGTTCGGACCAAACAATGTACCACGCTCGGTCAACCAAACCTGGTCATTACCCGTGGACTTGACCTTATCAACGGCGAACTGAATTTTTTCGGAATTCAGGAACTGGGCTTTTTTGATATTTACGATTTTCCCAGTTTTCCCCGCTTCAATCAACATATCCGTTTGACGGCACAGGAAAGCGGGAATTTGAACAATATCCACGCGATGCCCATATCTTGCAATCTGTTCTGGGGTATGAAAATCTGTAGTAATGGGCAGTCCAAATTCTTCGCGAATGGCCTCTAACATTGTGATGCCTTCTTCAATACCAGGACCACGAAAGCTGCTTAAGGACGTGCGGTTGGCTTTATCAAAGCTGGCTTTAAAGTAAATCTCGACGTTTAGCTCTTTTTTAATACGGACCAATTCTTGCGCGACTTCTCGCAACAGCGCAGGGCTTTCAATGACACAGGGTCCGGCAATGATAGTCATGTTAGCAATCTTTCGTTAGGTGCAAGTATAAACGTATGCCTGCGGTATTACGTATCAAAAGTAGGGAATCGGCGGGGAAGTGATACTAGCCTTTAGGCCACCTCACTTTCTTTTGAAAGAATCCGATAAAAATTAGTCCTTTCATACTATGTTTCCCAAACGAACACCTTCTCCACACTGCCGTCGTCGTATATATATATCAATGGAATATCAGCGCGGTAGTTGATTTCACGACCTAAGAAATCCACAATCTTGATGAGGTTACGCTCGGGCTCCACAGGCAATTCATCGCAGGGTGTCTCGAGATTTCCGATCCACTGTACCTGTCCTTCGCCGCTAGTAATCCGCTCGTCAAGATACTCTAGCAATCCAGTTTTTACATGTGCGCCGTAGCTGTCGTCAAGGGCAGTAAGAAAATCGGCATACTGAAATCCATAATCCTTGCGGTAGTATGTATCGGAGAGCACGGCACCTTTGATGAGGTCCTGCTTGTTTTCCAAAACAGTCGCTAGAGCAGAAGTGTCGAGGTCTGTTAATAGAGTGTCGAGATAGGCATTAAAGACATCCTTGTAATAGGGTACGTCGAGCAAGCGCTCAACCAACGGGCGATCGCTTTCGTGCCAACTGTTGAGGTTTCTATTGGCCCAATCGACACCAAACCAGTCGATACCAAAAGTGTTGTCAAGATCGTACTCTATGAAGACAAATTTACCGATGGAAGGCTGCCGGTATAGGTAGAAGTTGTTTTGATTAACGGCATAACCATCCCAATGCCCTATGAGTATTTCTGTGGCTAGTGTTTTGAGGTAGTGATTGACTTCAAAGTTGCGTTCCATGTAACACGGAAAGTCGCTATCGCTAACGTTATTTAAAGAATCTAAAAAGAGAATAAACGCGCTGTAATCGTTTGAATCTTCGTTAGTCTTAAGTTCGTAAACGCTGCGGTAAGACGATGCATTGGTTCCCCAGTAATTCAGGTCCGCACCCCAGCTTGCTTTGTAGCGATTACCGCCATCATCATCAATAAATCTTTTTTGGAGAAACTCATCGTCAATGTGTTCTACATTAAGGTATAGACCTCGGTAGTTTCCATTGAGATAGAGCTTCACAAAGCTTGTTCTCGAAGCAATTAATCCATACCGTTCCAGAAGATACAGGCTTGTCCAGTAGCGCAATAAGGACGGGTCATTGTGCTGGCCGATCAAGTTCATTTTTTCAATGCCCTTGAATTTTTGTCCAACTACGTATTCGTTGAACGACACCTTAAAGCCTTTCTTTTTGGCATTTCTGGAGGTATTTCCGCGAACCCTAAACCCTACGCTCTGAAGGGTATCAGAAAAATTGTCGCTTTGGTAGCGAAAAATCGCTGGGAAGTGATAGTCGGTAAAGAGGCTGTCGCCCAAAAGTGTGCTTAGATCAGCATCTGACACGGTGATATGTATTTCTGCGACCTCGTCCTGTAGAAATGCCTCGTTATTTTCTGGGTGCTCGAAAGCTTGGCCCAGTAAGAGGGTGGGTAGTAAGGTGAGGTAGATAAGATTTCTCATTCCAAGCAAAGATAGGTGGCTACTAAAAATAAATAACATCCTAGATTGCATTCCATTCACAGAAAGCAGAAATAAATAATTACCTAAGATGAAAAATGAAATTTTTTATTCCAGCTCGACATTGCATATCTCTCGGTTATAGCTTGATTCCCTTGCGGTTGCGCTTGAGGTAAACCTCGATGAAATTCCGTAGGAATCCAATGCCATACCCTGAGTTCATCGTATTGGTCGTTTGCATGGCAAGGATGGCGACGGCAAAGCCCTCTTTGGAAAGGGCACTTACAAAGACCGCAATCATGTAGAGCACATATAGTGCGAACGGTATAATGTATAAGCTCTCGAGGAAATAGAAAATGCCCAGTACAGCAAGGATGGCCGTGAGGTGGCGGTAGAGGGTGAAGACCAACGGGAAAAGGTGGGTTACTTTAAGGTTACCCGGGTGTGCCTTGGCGAGCAAGGGACGGGCGGCGCCGAAGCGGAAGACTTGGCGGCGGAATTCCTTGAGCGTGGCGCGGCGCTTGTGGTATACATACGCCTCAGGGATGAATTGGCTCATGGCGCCTAACTTTTGAAGACGGAGGCTGAGTTCGACATCTTCGCCACAGATGAAGTTTTCGTCGTACCCGCCTACTGTGCGGAAGAGCTCGGTACTAATTCCCATGTTAAAGCCGCGCGGTTGGTAGGATGTTAGAGTGTTTTTGCCGCCGCGTATACCTCCAGTGGTCAGGAAGCTGGTCATCGAAAAGTTAATGGCTTTTTGCAGGTCGGTAAAATCTTTGGAAGCGGCATCGGGACCCCCGAAAAGCGTGGTATCCGGATGTACTTTTAGGAAGGTGTCAATGGCGCGGAGGTAGCCGGGAGGGATGATACAATCGCTATCGAGGAAGATGAAATACTTGGCCGTAGCTAAAGAGGCTGCGCGGTTACGGGCGTCCGAGACCGGTAGGTACTCCTCGTAATAAATTTGAAGAGGTAATTGGTCTAAATAAGGGGCCAATTCTGGTCGCAATGTATCCCCCGGGGTACCATCACCTAAGATGATTTCAAAACCACTTTGCGGGTAATCCAATGCGGTGAGGCTTTGGAGGAATTCGATGACTTCGTCCGGGCGCTTGAACGTCGGAGAAATCAACGCATACTTTGGTAAAGCGGCAGCGTGGGCCATTAATCCAAACCTATTTTGTCGTTGATCGTGTAATCGTGCTTCTTATTGCTCTCGCGCAATAACAACTCGGCAATGAATCCCACACCGAAGAGTTGAACACCCATGATGGTCAGGGCTAGGAGAATGTAGAAGAGCGGATTTTCAGTAATTAATCGGGCCTCTATCCCAACGCTCAGAGCCCAAAGCTTGTACGCACCAAGGTAGGCCAAAAGCGCGATGCTCAAGGTGAACATAAGAGTTCCGGCGGCGCCGAAAAAGTGCATAGGCCGGCGACCAAACTTACCTATCACCGCAAGTGTAGCAAGGTCAAGGAAGCCATTGATAAATCGATCCAAACCGAACTTAGTATTCCCATATTTGCGTGCCTGGTGCTGCACCACCTTCTCCCCGATCTTGCCAAATCCTTTGTTTTTGGCCAAAAACGGAATGTAGCGGTGCATCTCACCGTAGACTTCAATATTATGTACTACCTCAAGGCGGTAGGCCTTCAAGCCACAATTAAAGTCATTAAGTTTAATCTTTGAAATACGGCGGGTTGCAGCATTGAAAAGCTTTGTCGGTATGGTCTTCGTAAGCGGGTCGTAACGCTTCTGCTTCCAGCCACTTACCAAATCGTAGCCATCTTCCAAGATCATTTTGCGCAACTCCGGTATTTCCTCCGGACTGTCCTGCAGGTCAGCGTCCATGGTGATAACCACTTGGCCAGAGGCAGCTTTAAATCCTTGATTCAAGCCTGCGCTTTTACCTTGGTTGCGGCGGAATGAAATGGCCTTGACGTTGGCATTTTGCGTGCGAAGTTCCTGAATGACCTGCCAGCTGTTATCGGTAGAGCCGTCGTTGACAAAAATGATTTCATACGTATAGCCCTCACGATTCATCACGTGCGAAATCCACTGGGTCAATTCCGGTAAACTCTCATCCTCATTAAACAGAGGGACAACTATGCTCAGATCTAAAGTGCTCATCTTTGTCTACAGGACAGGTTCGTTCTTTTTCATGACGGCGGCTAAAATCAAACTAATCACTAGATAGAATACACTAACTAACGTCAATCCTTTGAATTGACTCTTTACCCCAAAAGAATCTCGCTTCTCGAGTTCCGCGATAGCTTCCTCAATCTGAGTATCATCAGCACCAAACTTTTCAAGTATATCATAGGTAAACTGTAAAGTCTCTTCCTCCATCAACGCCTTAAAATCTGTGTCTATTACATTGAACATTAAAACATTGAAAATAACAGCCACCGTTGTTCCTAAGATTAAACCAAATGAAGAAACCCCTAAGGCTGTCTTGTATGAAATATATCCGCCATTGGCTTTTCGGGCACCATTGATCGCGTAAAAACCTAGGGCAATGGGTAATAACCACTGGCTGAAAAATCCAATCCACCAGTTCTTAAACATGAAGCTTGGATCACCCAAGTAACTCACCATAAACATGGTGATTCCAAATACGATAACAATCAAGGCGAGTTTCTGGCCATGAGGTTTTATTAAATACGTATCAGTTTGCATAGCTGTTATGAATTTTTGCGGTTGCAACAAATATAGGCCAATAGGACCGATTAAAAATTGTTAAAATTCGTTGGTGGCGGGGACTTTGTTCACGTAACTTTGCACCGGGCAAGTCTCACACAACCAGCTCCTGGTGAATCCCCCAGGGCGGGAACGCA
>DMQR01000096.1 GCA_003455605.1 Cryomorphaceae bacterium
AGCACCGTGGCGTGAATTTGGTCGGACTTATCTTTTCCATGCTCTAGTCATTTCTCTTTTGCGGGGAGGGCCGGGCAAGGCTTCCACTTCGAAACCTACGGTTTTCATGGAGCGCTTCACTGCGCCTTTGGCGCAATAGGTAACTAATGCTCCGCCCGTTTTAAGCAAGTTGTACATGTTCTCAAAAACATTATCGGTCCACAGATCAGGTTGAGCACTCGGGGCGAAGGCATCGAAGTAAATGAGATCATAAGAGTCCTGCTTTCCTTCAAAGGTTTTCAAATCTTCTACCAATAGTCTATAAGTGAAGTGCTCCGTAATTTGGGTCACGGCTCCCGGTGTGGCGCTCAGGAATGGCGCCTCCCTGCTCATGCCTTGTAAGCCAACGGCCTCAATTTCCTCTGCCCTTAGGGGGAATTTTTCCAAGGCATCGTACTGAACGTTTAATCCATCTTGTTGCGCCTGGTCAAGGGTCAGCCGGGCATTTAAGGCAGTGCCTAAGCCCACTTCCAATATGCGAACAGATGATTTGAATATGGCTTTGAGTCCAGCTTCAATGAAAACGTGTCGACTTTCTGTAAGAGCGCCGTGAATGCTGTGATAATGTTCGTCCAAGCCCGGAACCCATATCGTGGTGCTGCCGTCAGCACTTTGGGTAATATGTCTATCCCCAGGTTTCGGCATTTATCTCACGTATAACTTCTCGATGCGTGAAATAGGGCCGTCACAAAATTTTGTGTGACATGCGATACAGGCATCAACCATGTTATTGTGTGCCTGAATTTGAACACCGACTTCCTCAGCACCGTGAATCTGGTTGTAAATACCGATAAAGCTCTTGGCATAGGGCTCGAATCCTTCACCTTTCATGTGTGGCTTGGTTGGATGTGCAGTAATCATACTGAACAGAGTCTCTGAAAGCGTAGGGTCAAGTTGACCTTGTTCTAACGAGTTTTTCCGATTCGTGGACTCCTCATGCATGTCGCGCATGATTAGCGCGAGTTCACTAGGCTGATTAAGTTTTGGAGTCCAATTTTGTTTTGGCGTCATTTGTTGCTCAGGTCCACTGCAACTGGCTAGGATAATGAGCCCTAGGATAGATGAAAGCGTCAGAATTTTACGCATCCGTAGAACGTTCTATTTTCACTCCTTTAGCCTTGAACATGTATTCTGCTACAGGCTTAGTTATGGCGTCGATTTCTTCTTGGCTGGCACCACGATCTTCGGCATAATGACGTAATTGAGCTACTGTTGTAGTGTCCCAATAAATATATCCGTACATCACCATGTTTTGACCTTGGCTGTTTGTGGGTAGTAAAAATTCGTAGTCGTAATCCACGAAAAGATTAGTATTAGAATCAATGGCAGTACTCATCCAACATCCTTTAACGGTACAAATTTGGGTTATGGGGCCGGCCACGCTTGCCCAAGCAGTATCTTCTCCAGAAGTAGCGAAGTTTGAAACTAATTCAAAGGCAGAAAAAGCATTCTCAACAGAGAATGTGCTGTCGCCAAAATTGTAATAGTCATTAGCCGCAGTTTCTTGCGCATCTTGCGAGTTATCGCCATTATTATTAGCACTTTGACATGAAAAAAGTGAAAATGCTACAAGGCTTGCAATAATTAGTTGCTTCATGGTAAATGAGTATTTGTTAATTCTTTCAATAGGCCTCTTATTACATAATGCATTCAGACCATTTCGTCCTACAAATTTAGTACATTTGTACTCCCAAAATAGCAGTGCATGAAAATAGAATTGACCACACATAGCCGCATAGGCTCAATTGATTTTTCAAACCTTCCATTTGGAAAACACTTGTCGGATCATATGTTGGTGTGTCACTTCAAAAATGGCCAATGGCTGGAGCCGGAGATTCGTCCATACGGACAGTTAGATTTTTCATACGGTTTGCATGCGCTACATTATGGTCAAGCAGCCTTTGAAGGAATGAAGGCGTACCGCAAAGAAGACGGTACAATCAGTATGTTCCGTCCACTCGATAACTTTGCGAGATTGAATAAGAGTGCTGAGCGTCTCTTGATGCCTCAGGTTCCCAAAATTATCTTTATGGATGGGTTGAAGAAGCTCTTGGAAATCGATGCACAATGGGTACCGTCGGTGAAAGATCATAGCTTGTATATTCGTCCCTTCTTATTCGCATCTTCTGAATTCATTGCCGCACGTCAAAGTGATGATTATACCTTCTGTATCCTAACCTGTCCGGTAGGACCGTATTACAGCGGTACAGTGAAGGTTAAGATTGAGCAAGAATATACTCGTGCTACCGGCGGCGGTATAGGATTTACAAAGGCTGCAGGAAATTACGGTGGTTCCTTCTATCCTACTGCACAAGCGGTAAAGGAAGGATATAACCAAGTCATTTGGACTGATCACCGTGACCACCAGTACATTGAGGAGAGTGGAACCATGAACCTTATGTTGCTCGTCGGTGATACCTTCCTGACACCACCTTTAACGGATCGTATTTTAGCTGGAGTCACAAGGCGTTCGATTATCGCTCTAATCAAAGAGAAAGGTTGGAAGATTGAAGAACGTCCTATTAGGGTTGATGAGGTCGTTGAGGCCGCAAAAACCGGAGCATTGAAAGAAGCTTTTGGGATGGGTACTGCAGCAGTGGTAAGTCAAATCGATACCATCGGCCACCAAGGGATAAATCACTCTGTTCCTACACCCACGGATGGTAAGGCGATGGAGATCAAGAAAATGTTGAATGACATCCGTACCGGGTTAGTCGAAGATACCCACGGATGGATGATGGATGTACAGATTGCGGAACCCGCATAAGTAACCTCCGCAGCGGCCTCTTTATTGTAGATAAGGTTCAAGCATGTGCACGAGCGCGGCCGTGTCGAGGCCGACTACACTGTTATAATTCCCTTCAATTCGTTTTATGTAGGCCTGGCCGATCCATTCTTGGATGCCATAGGCCCCAGCTTTATCAAAAGGTTGATAGGTGTCAATGTAATGATCCATGGCCCATTGTGGTATGGGATGAAAGTCCACAACCACGGTGCTCACGACACTGCTCAAGGGTATGAGGTTGTCGGGATTGATTAAGGTCATGCTGCTATGAACTTCATGTGTTGTGCCGCTCAAGTCCTGAAGCATTTCTTTCGCGGCATCGGCATCGGCAGCTTTGCCAAACCTGCGGCCGCCTTGCCAAACTTCAGTATCACTGGTCAAACCCAGTTGTCCTTTCTGAAGTAGGGGAAGTAGGGCTTCAGCTTTAAGTTCGCTAATAAAAGTTGCCGTTTCCGCCGGGCTGAGGTGCGCAGGTGCCGTTTCATCTAAACCCAATGGAAGGGTAGTGAAGGAAAGGCCCAAATCTTTTAGGAATTGGGCACGGCGAGGGCTCTGTGATCCTA
>DMQR01000035.1:0-3468 GCA_003455605.1 Cryomorphaceae bacterium
TACGACCTGTTTCGCAAACATACGGACCTCAAAAGCTTACGTCCACTGGTCAACGCCATCTTGATGGCACGAGCCACGACTCCTTTAACTACGACTACAGAGCTCAGAGAATTAGTCGAACCTCTCGCTCCGAAAGGCAGTTGGCACAAATACCTCGCCCAAGTATTCCAAGGCCTTCGAATGGAGGTCAACCAAGAACTCGAGGTACTAGAGGAAATGCTCTACGGCGCCACAGATGTACTAAAGCCTGGCGGCCGTTTGGTCATCATGAGCTACCACAGCTTGGAGGACCGTATTGTCAAAAACTTCATCCGAGAAGGCAAGACCGAAGGACAAACTGAAAGTGATTTCTACGGGGTCAAACACGTCCCTTATAAAGCCATCACTCGCAAGCCCATAGTGGCCAAAGCGGAAGAAAACGTACGGAACCCTCGAGCGACCAGCGCCAAGCTTCGAATTGCGGAACGACTCGATTTAACCTGGAGCAAAGATGTCTAAAGTGAGCAATGCCATAGCAGGATTAAAATCCCGCCTCACACTAAGGGATGAGGGCCTCATGCGTATGCTTCCCTTTGCCGCTTGGCTGAGCTTTTTGGCCCTAATCGCTATCTACACTAGCCACCGGGCCGATGAAAAGGTTCACGACATCGAGAACCTGAGCAAAACACGCCAAAGCCTCGAGGCAGAACATACAGAAACACGCGAGAAGCTGACCAAGCTGTCTCTAGAGAGCCGCGTAATGCGCAAAGCACAAGCCCTTGGATTACAGAGCCCAAAGGAGCGACCTGAAAAAATCGTCGTCGTAAAATGAGTACCGAATTAAAACATATCAAAAGCAAAATCACTTGGATCAGCGCCGTGATCTATCTGTTCTTTGTAGCCATCGCAGGCCGATTATTTTATGTTTCACTAATCATGGGTCCGGAGCTGCGCGAAATAAGCCAAGAGCGATTGATCGAGCGCCGCGAAATCCCTGCCAAGCGTGGAGATATATATAGCAGCGACGGCAAAGCTCTAGCCACTACCAAGCCTGTATATACAGTTCACTTCGATCCTATTACCGTGGACGAAAACATTTTCCAAAATGAGGTTGGGGCACTTGCAGCACAATTGGCAGAACTTAATCCCGCGCGCAATGCTTCTGAATGGGAGAATTACTTGCGCACCAAACGCAACCAGAAAAATCGCTATGTCCTTCTCAGCAAGGACCTAAATTACAGCGACCTCCAGCGCATGCGCCAATACCCCATCCTCGAAAGAGGGATGTACAAAGGCGGTATCATCGTTCACATGGACCAAAGGCGGATTCAAATGGCCACCGACATAACCCTGCGTACCATTGGATATGATACCGAAGCCGCGAGCGCAGGACTGGAAGGGTACTATAGCGCCTATTTGAAGGGTAAGCCCGGAAACCGATTGATGCAGAAAATCGTAGGAGACGATTGGAAACCATTGGACGATCCGCAGGCAGTGGAGCCGGTGGACGGATTCGATTTAGTAACCACTATCGACACCCGCATTCAAGATGTGGCCCAGCGCAGTTTGCTGAACCAATTGGCTAAATATGAGGCCGATCATGGTTGTGTAGTTGTAATGGAAGCTGAAACTGGACGCATTGTGGCCATGGCAAACCTAGGGCGCAATCCCAAGGATAGCATTTACTCCGAACTGCGTAACTACGCAGTTTGGGAACGCACCGAACCAGGATCAACCATGAAACTTTTGAGCACCATGGCCCTACTAGAAACGGGTACCGCAGATACTAACACCCTCGTCGATACCGAGAACGGAATCTATACGGTATACGGCAAGAAAGTACGTGACTCACGCAAAGGTGGTTATGGAAAAATTAACCTTCGCCGCGCCTTTGAGTTAAGTTCCAACACGGGAATTGTGAAACTCGTGGAAGGCTCCTTTAAAGAGAAGCCTGGTAATTTTGTGGACTTCCTCTATCGACGTAAATTCGATCAAACCACTGGGGTGCAAATCAAAGGAGAAACCGCCCCAATCATTCCAAAGCCCAGCGATGACAACTGGTCAGGGCTTTCCCTTCCGTGGATGTCCTATGGCTATGGCGTAGAGTTTACACCGCTCCAACTGCTCACCATTTACAATGCTGTTGCAAATGACGGCGATATGATCAAACCCCAAGTCGTCGAGAAAATCATGGATCACGGCCGCGAGGTAGAATCTTTCGAGCCCGAAATCATCAAGCGCGGTATCTGTAGTGCACAGACCATTGATAAACTACAAATTCTCCTCGAAGGCGCGGTACGCCGTGGTACTGCGACCAACATCTATGACGAAAAAGTAACCATCGCTGGAAAGACCGGAACCTGCCAGCTTAATTACTGGAGAGGAGGAAAAGACTACCAGAGCTCGTTCGTCGGTTACTTTCCTGCCGATAACCCGAGATACAGTTGTATCGTGGTCATCAGTAAGCCAAACTACTTCAAAGGCTACTACGGAAATATCGTCGCCGGGCCAGTATTTAAGGCCATTGCGGACGAGGTCTACCATCAATTACCCCACACGCCGCAGGTAGTGGGGCGGACACAATTGGCCCTTGCAGCCCAACAAGCACACGACCTCAACAAACAGCATGAGGCACTGGAAAAGAATTATTTGCCCAACCTACGCAGTTTAGACCTCAGAGAAGCCTTGGAGATTTTGGAATCTGCAGGCCTCGAAGTCAAAGTACAAGGCCACGGCAAGGTGGTCAAGCAGGAGCCTGCCTTAGGCACTTCACTCCATCAATGTTCCACCGTAACCCTTTGGCTGCAATGAAACTACTGAAAGACTTATTGTACGGCGTTCGTATCAAGGATATAGTGGGCAACACCCAAATAGCCATTGAATCTGTTTGCTACGACAGCAGGAAATCGGCGAAAAACGCTTTGTTTGTGGCCATTCCTGGTACCCAAGTCGACGGTCACGAATACATCGAAACTGCATTAGACAGTGGTGCAATTGCCGTCGTTTGTGAACACATTCCGACTCACCGGCGTGAGGGCATCCACTACATTCAGACCAGTGATAGCGCATTTGCGCTTAGCGCTATCGCTGCGAATTGGTTCGAAAACCCTAGCGAGCAACTTAAAGTGGTGGGCGTTACCGGAACCAATGGTAAAACGACCGTAGCAACCCTGTTGCACACCTTACTTTCCGAACTCGAAGGCGAAAAATGCGGCTTGTTGAGCACGATCAATGTTAAGATGGGCCGTGAAACCGTTCCAGCGACCCACACCACGCCAGATGCATTAGCTATTCACGGCCATATGCGTGCTATGGTCGATACCGGTGTGAAGTACTGCTTCATGGAAGTGAGTTCACACGCCTTGGTGCAACACCGTGCTGCCCACGTGGACTTTGATATTGCCGTGTTTACCAACATCACCCGCGACCATTTGGATTACCACAGGGATATGAACGGCTACATCGCAGCGAAAAAAATTCTCTTTGACG
>DMQR01000035.1:3855-4934 GCA_003455605.1 Cryomorphaceae bacterium
ATGGTACAAGATACCAAAGCCAAAATGCGCAGCTATGCATTGAAGCATCCCGCAGATTATAAGGTGAAGATCATGGAGCGTCAATTCGACGGTACCCTCCTGCACATCAACGACCAGGAATGTTGGACCCGCATCATGGGCGATTTCAATGCGTACAACCTTTGTGCGATTTATGCTGTCGGCATAGAATTGGGCAAAGATCAACTACAGCTCCTCACAGCCTTGAGCATGCTCAAACCCGTTGAGGGCAGATTCCAAACTATTCAAGGCAAAGGTATCACCGGAATCATCGACTATGCGCACACCCCAGATGCCTTGGAAAACGTCTTGAACACCATTATCAAACTTAAGGGAGGTGGAAATATCATCACCGTCGTGGGCTGTGGCGGAAACCGAGACAAAGGAAAACGCCCGCAAATGGCTCAAATCGCCGCGAGCAAGAGCAGCAAAGCCGTGTTCACAAGCGATAACCCCCGCAATGAAGAGCCGCAAGCCATACTTGACGACATGATGGCCGGAATCACCGCAGACGTTAAATCCAAAGTTTTGGTGATCCTTGACCGTGAACAAGCTATCAAGAGCGCCTTAATGCTCGCGAAGGAAGGAGATGTGGTCCTAATCGCCGGCAAGGGCCATGAAAAATACCAAGAAGTACATGGCCAGCGCCATCACTTCGACGATGTAGAACAAGTCAATCACTTCTTAAAAGCATAACCATGTTGTACTACCTATTTGAATATTTGGACAGTGCCTATGATATCCCAGGAGCTGGTGTATTCCAATACATCACCTTCCGCGCTGCAATGGCCGTCATAACATCCTTGATCATCTCAATGCTATTTGGAAAGCGTTTGATTGACCGATTAAGCCGTCTCCAGATAGGCGAAACGGTTCGTGACCTCGGACTCGAAGGACAAAACCAAAAGGCCGGCACCCCAACTATGGGCGGGGTTATCATCCTCTTGGCCATCGTACTTCCGACAGTTCTCTGGGCAAAATTGGATAACATCTACATCATCCTCATGCTCGTCTCCACGCTTTGGATGGGCGCCATCGGATTCCTTGACGATTACATTAAG
>DMQR01000196.1:0-3040 GCA_003455605.1 Cryomorphaceae bacterium
GACCGGCTGTAGAAGCTGGTGAGAATTTGGGCTTTTTACCAGGGGATTTGAAAGAGAAATTGGACCCTTACCTCCAACCTTTGTACGATGCCTTGCGCGATATGTTGCCGAAGGAGAAGTTGGAATATTTCCTCGAAAATAAAACCGTAGAGATTGCACCTTTGGCCTTTATGCGCGGACGTACCTTAGACGATGCCTTCGTTATTCTAGACGAGAGCCAAAACACAACGACCTCACAAATGAAGATGTTTTTGACCCGTATGGGCGAGAATGCGCGATTCATCATTACCGGAGACGCATCCCAAATAGATTTGCCCAAACACCAAAAAAGCGGATTAAAAGAGGCTTTATCGAAGCTAGAGGGACTAAAGGGCATCGGTATTGTAAAGCTCGACGGTCGAGATGTCATCCGTCACCCGCTGGTGAAACAGATTATTAAAGCATACGAACAAAAGGATTGATCATGAATCAAGAACCGGACTACCAATTCTCTGGACAAACCAAGTTTTACCGCGGCAAAGTGCGCGACGTCTACACCATTGGTCAAGATGTTTTGGTAATGGTGGCCTCGAACCGCATCTCAGCTTTTGATGTGGTCTTACCACGTCCTATTCCGGGGAAAGGACAGGTGTTGAATCAGATTGCAGAACACTTTTTGGTGGCTACCGAAGATATCGTGCCGAACTGGCGCTTGGTCACTCCGGATCCACAAGTAACTATTGGCCGCCGTGCAGAACCCTTCAAGGTGGAGATGGTCATCCGCGGTTATCTCGCCGGTCATGCGGCACGCACCTACAAGAGAGGCCTCCGGGAATTATGTGGGGTTGTGTTGCCTGAAGGAATGAAGGAAAACGATGCCTTCCCTGAGCCCATCATCACCCCTGCCACAAAGGCGGATCACGGAGCACACGATGAGGATATTTCTCGCGAGAACATCATTGCCAAGGGTATTGTAAGCGAAGCAGATTACGTGCAGCTCGAGGCCTACACGCGTGCCTTGTTCGCGCGTGGACAAGAGATGGCTGCAGCACAAGGCTTGATTCTAGTCGATACCAAATATGAATTCGGCAAGCTCGCCGACGGCACCATTGTTTTGATCGATGAGATCCACACACCGGACAGCTCGCGCTATTTCTACGCGGAAGGATATGAAGAGCGCCAAGCTGCAGGCGAAGCCCAACGTCAATTAAGCAAGGAATTCGTTCGCGAATGGCTTATGGACCACGGATTTCAAGGCAAAGAAGGTCAGCAGGTTCCAGAAATGACAGATGATTTCGTAGCGTTGGTCAGTAGCCGTTACCAGGAGTTGTTCGAGCGCATAACGGGGAAAACTTTCCAGCCTACTCCGGAAGAAGGCTCCGTAGAACGCATTAAATTGAACGTCGAGAAGCACCTGGCCGCCTTGTGGGAATAGTCCCTAGAGTGTTTGGCCTGGATTTTGAATAGATGAAGGCATGAGAAAGCTACTTTGTTTATTAATACTATTGGTTGTAGGGATGCAAGGCCATGCCCAGTTTAAGATCCTGCGTTTTGGCGTAAAGGGCGGTATCAACTATCCCCAAGCCAATATCAGCGCCCAAGACCTTATCGATCTGTACGCCAATCAGAACTATAACATTTCTAACGTTCAAACGGACGTATCCAATGGATTTAATTTCGGCGGGATCGCACGCTTCGCAGTGCCATTGATTCCAGCTTATATGCATGCAGAGGCACTGTACACCCAGTTCGATCAAAACCTAATGGTTGTCGACGGCAGTCAAACGGTGGAAATGAGTACCACAGTACAGCGTTTGGATTTCCCCATTAGTGCAGGGATGAAATTTGGTCCAGCTTGGGCCGGATTAGGCGCAACTCCATCCATTCCATTTGCAAATGCCAATGATATTTGGACACCTGATGTGGATGCCCAATTCACTTGGGGTTGGCATATTCATGCCGGTGCAAAACTCTGGAGGTTAATGGCTGAAATCAAGTACGAAGGGGGATTCGGGATGCTAGCACAAAATGTATCTTATAATTACGACGGAACAGATTACAACTTTAACCTAGATGCTCGCAACAGCCAACTAGTGGTGAGCATCGCCTACCTTTTCAAATAACCCTTGCGGTAAAAATGCCCGATCACTCCGATGGTGTACGCATCACTATCGAGATCGACCATGCGCTTTTTTAACTGGGCCCTATTCAATCTATCAGTGCTCAAATAGAAATACGTGTATCCTAATACGCGCCCACCTTCGACAATAACGGCGCATTTCTCTTGCCCTTTGCGGCCTGGGCCCACCAAAATGGCTTCCTCAGGCAACATAGCCTTGCGCATGTCCGATAGCGACATGCTTTGTTCTTCGGGCTTCCATTGCAACGGCTTCACATTCTTCTCGTAGTGCCCGCGATCTTTGTCGAGCAAGAAGGTCGCTGGGTCCAATTTATATTCCATCATCAACCGCTGCAACCAAGGATAGAGGGACTTTGGGCTATCGAAATAGAGCGGCGGTAACTGATGGCGCACGGCATATACTTTTACAAACTCCACCGAATGGCTCTTTCTAGGTTCTGGGAAGATCCCGTAATTCAACAGCTTTTTCTTCTTGACCGCATTGTAGATGGGCCTGTGCAACTCCACCGTTTTATGAAATAAGATTTCAGCAATGGCCTCATTGCCTAAATCCTCAATCTCTAGGCGCACCGCCTCGTTTTGCAAAGCCAGTGCCACTATATTATCGGCAACAAAATGCCTGTTAATGCTATTCTGTAAATCCTTACTTGATCCTATATAGATGATCTCATCGGCGGCATTGAAGATGTAATAAAGGCCTACCTTATTCTGTAAATCACGTACCTGCTCCTTAAATGGATTCTTCTGAACACTCGCCTCTCGAGATACCCGAACCTCGCTAAACACGGAGTCGCGGTCCTTCTCGAACAACACCTTTAGCAAATCCAAAGTAAGTCTAGCATCACCTTCAGCGCGATGGCGTGCTGTATTTACTAAGCCCAATTCTTTGCTGACAGTCTTCAACCCATAGTTCTCCCAATC
>DMQR01000196.1:3421-3854 GCA_003455605.1 Cryomorphaceae bacterium
CAAATCCCAAAGCCTCAAACTCTTGCTGAAGCACGCGATAATCGAAACTGATGTTGTGGGCAACAAAAGTGCAATTTTCCGTTATCTTCACCACCCGTTTAGCCAGCTCGTAGAACTTCGGTGCTGTGCGCACCATTTTATTAGTTATGCTCGTCAACTTCGTGACGTAAGGATCAATTGATTTTTCGGGGTTAACCAGAGAGACGAATTGGTCCACTACCTCCCCATCTTCCAAGATGAAAATGGCGATGTCGATAATCTTTTCAGACCCAAAGGATCCGCCCGTACATTCGATATCTACCACCGCGAATTTCATGCGGAGTAATTTCTAGCACCAAAGATGGACGAACCTAAACGCACGTGGGTCGCGCCGCATTCCAGGGCAATATCATAATCCCCGCTCATCCCCATGCTCAAAACCTCCCAACCGCGG
>DMQR01000152.1:0-10551 GCA_003455605.1 Cryomorphaceae bacterium
ATACTGCGCGTTCAAAGAAGCACGGATCCTGCTTGAATCGCTTTGGTAGCTGATTCCTGCATTGAATTTCCATGGGCGGTCCCAGGCCAAGAATTGTTCTTGGGTGAGCGGAACCTCTCCCGTCTGGGCAATCTGAAGGGCGCTTTCGCGGGCACTGTTTGATTTACCTCGTGCTTGCTGGTAGGAGCCGTTGAAAAAGGAGTTGAAATGGTCGTTGAGGCGAGCGTTTAATTGGGTCTCGATACCAATTATTTTCGCATAATCCTGATTGATATACATCGTCTTGGTGACCGGACGTCCCGTGGCATCTGTGGTGATCACACGACGTGAAACGATGTAATCAAAGCGGTTGTTGTTGAAGGCATTGATGGTCCACCCCAATCGCGATCCGAGCAAGGTTTTGTATCCAACTTCGTAGGAGATATTAACCTCCGGATTGAGGTTTGGGTTCCCTAATGAAGAAAGGAAGCTGCGGTCCTGGTATTGTGGGTCCAGACCTGCGTACATGAATCGCGGGTGCGGCATGCGCATGCTATGACCGTAGTTGAAGTACAAGATGTTGTTTTCGGTGACGGGGAAGCTTACGTTTAATCGGGGCAATAAGCGAACTTTCCAACGCAGCCCTCCGGCGCCGAAGGAGTTTTGGAGGTATTGCTCGCGTACGGCATCCAGTACAGGAGAGCTCTCATCAGCCACGGCGTTATCGGCGAAAGCGCCCGGTGCCCAGTAGTTGAAACGCATTCCTAGAGTGGCTTTCACCCCTTTGTATTCGATGCGATCCTGCGCAAAGAGGCCGCCTTTTTGAGGGTTCACCTTCCAAATATCATTGCTAGAGCCAATGCTTACCGACGGTGTTGTTGTACTATCGTTGATGACAATGGGGGCACCGACCCAAGGACGGTAGACATCTACCCATTGGTACTCTGTTAAGGCGTGCTCTATACCGCCACTGATGGTGTGGATGGCGCTGGGCTGGTAGCTCAATTTTCCTTTGAGGGTATGCTCCGCCGCATAGTGATCGTGCCAAATTGGAGTGATCCCGCCATTGTTGACCAATCCGTTGCCTGGAATTAAGTAGTAATTGCCATAGGGGTCGTTCGGGTTGAAAACTGTGAGGTCTCCGGTGAAGATATAGTCCTCATCATAGATTTGGTCCACGGTCTCTGCGCGGAAAGGTCGGCCGTTGGCATCGGCACGCAGATTGGTGAAGAGGCGTCCCGCTGATACCGTCAATACCGTTTTTTGCGAGAGGCGTTTGTTGTAGCCCAGCACCGTCAGGTTGCTGTGGTGGGTATAGGTAGTAGCGTTGTCCAAGTTATTGCTGCGCTCGTATTGGAACCCCGGTGCTAAGAGGGCATCGAATCCGACAATTTGAAGTGTTCGCGAGTTCTGATTGACTTTCAAGCTGTGGCTATTGGTTAATGTCAATTTCCCAAATCCTTTGGTGCCGTAACTTAACTTCACAGTATGGGAGTAATCGTTGCTCTGGCGCGGTGCCCATAGCTCTGGATTCTCAGGGAACAAGCTTGATTTGAGTTGATTTGCGGTGGCCCCGAAGTAGTGGTCGGTCCATTGTCCACGGGCGGTCGTGAAGAGTCGCAGTTTCTTCCCGGTAAATGGTATAGGAGTGCTGAAGGTGGCTTCGATTTCATCTGAATTGAAGGAGGTAGCATCGAATAATTGGTCCGTTTGATAATTCAGACCCCAGCTTAATTTCTCCCCGCCTTCTTTGATTTGGGTATTGATAATTCCCGCCGAGCCGCCACCATATTCTGCAGAAGCACCACCGGTCATCAAATTCAAGGACCCAACAGAACTCGCGCTCACGTTCACACCGCCGCCGGTTCCAGCTAATGGATCCTGTGCCGATATGCCGTCTATTAGGTATTCGGTCTCGTACACCCGGGCCCCACGAATCTGAAGCCCATCGGTAGTTCGTTGAACCCCAGCTTGCTGCGCTAAAACGTCTTCCACGCCTTTTGCTACCAACGCCCCGATCTCGCTGTCGCTCAAGGTGATGGCTGAGGAAGCTTTTTCAAGGTCCACTTGATTCTTGCGCCCTACGACCGTTACTGCCTGAAGCATTTCACTTTGTTCCCTGAGTTTAGCATCCAATTTTACTGTCTTGCCAACACCTATTTTGATGTCGTTGAACTGCATGGGCTGGTAGCCTATGAATTGGAATTTGACACTGTAGATGCCCGGTTTGATGTCGTTCAAGACAAACTTACCGTCGAAGTCTGTTAGGGTTTGGTAGAAGGTTCCCACTATTGTTGCCGCTGCGTTCGGCAGCGGCTCGCCGGTGGCTTTGTCCAATACGGTTCCGACGATCCGACCTGTTCCTTGGGCGAGCATCGCAGAACCCCAGAAGAGGAGTGTACATATGAGGAGCTTAGAATACCGCATTAAATACATGATCTAAGAGTTCCTGTCCTCCTTCATTAGGACGCGTAAATAGGTGGAGTGGCAATGCGATAAAGACTTGGTTGATCGATCCGTTTTGGGTTCTGGTGGCGCCTAAAGTCGTCGCTCCGTTCCACCCGGCAATCTTGGTAAGCTGCCCGTAGTACAAGTCCGTTGCATCTGCGGAAGGTACCACAGGAACGACACCTAAGACAATATTTTGCGGGCGCATATCAGGGAAGTTAGCATCAAGCGCGACCAAGCTGCTGTCGTTGGTCAAGCGTGCTTGCCCGCTGCTAAGCACCAAACTTTCTATCGGGAAGATGTCTAAGAAAGCACCGCTGGCCATGGGCGCAGAGAGTTGCGAGGCAGTGAAGAGCTTACCGCCCTGCTGCAAGAATTTCTGGGCGCTCAAGGCAAGGATGTTAAGGAGGTAGTCCGAGCCCGATTTGGTGGGGAAGACCGTCGCATCTGTGAATAGGCTTATAGAGTTGTAGCGAGACATGATGATCTCGTACGTGGGGTTCCAGTAGGCGGGAATGCCCGCGCCCGTGACCGCATCCATCTGGATGTAATCATAGCTCACGTTAGCGCTGTCCATCCAACCTTTGTAGTAGGTTCCGAGGTATTCCGCTTGTCCGTTAATGATTAAGGTATTTTCCACTGCCGGGGCCCATAAGAATCCTGCAGAGGTATCTATCGCGGAATAGATGCCGGCACGGTCTTTAGCTCGGAGGAACAAGAAATTCTTTCCTGTCAAGGAGGCGCCGCTGAGGCTATCTGTCCACTGGGCATTCTTGTAGAAATCTACCGTGCCATCACCGTTCAAGGCGAAGGACAACAGGCTGGGTTGGGTGCCTATTGAGAACCAATTTCCATTGTTGAGTTTGACCTCCACCAGCTCTATGGTCTCGTCCCCGTCGGCATCACTAGCACGCCAATCCAAGGTGGCTACGATAAATGCAGAATCTGGTAGGAAACCGTCGGGGTCTATGCTCACCTCTGGCATCGCATTCTTGATGGGCACCACTACGCTTGCAGGGCTTTCGTCCACAGCGCCTTCATTATCCACCGCAGCAATCTCCACCAAAACATCGGCGGTATCGACTCCGGCATCAATGCTAAAGCTGAATAGGGAGTCTGTTGCGGTGGTGAAAGAACTCGTGCCGTTTACGGCGACGTTGTAGCCGGTGATAAACCCATCGCGGTCCGTGCCATACCAATGTAATTGCACATTCGTTCCCAGGCGTAGGTCGCCGGAACGAATGATAGTGTCCACCTGAAGTTGAGTTTCAGGAGGGAAGTTCTCTTTCAGCTGGTCATTGTTGCGACAGCCTGCGAGAAATACAATTACTATGGCGAGGACCGCATCACGCATTAGTGTTGTACGATAATGCGAGCGGTTTGTAATCCTTGCTCAGTGCGCAGGTGTAAGATGTACAACCCATTGGGTAGGGCGCTGGTATTCACGATCGCTTCGTTGTTAAAGATGGTGGTGAAGATGCGGCGGCCTGCGGCATTGTACATTTCCAAAGCACCTTGTTGTGCCGAAGTGATGGTGAGGATATCGCTCACTGGGTTCGGATAATAGGTCAATGGACGCTGGTCAAGTTCGACGATGCTCAACGGTGATGTAGGGACATACACGCTATCTAAGGTGAGGTTAGCACCGATGAAATCGTTATTGTTGCGAGGAATTAATCGGTAGTTCGAGAACCCAAAATATAAGATTCCTTCGATGGCATCGAAAGTCATGGTATCGCTCACGACAATTGGGCTCACATTCATCTCCCCATCGATGCTTGCATAAATGGTGTCCGTAACGAGTTGTGCGTCTAACGAGCTATATGCCGTAGTGCTTTGACGACCAACCAACACGCGGGCGCTGTGGCTTATGGGCGCACCATTGTTGTCGCTCACCGCCCAGTCTCCGTAGCCCAAGTTCGTTTGGCTGATGGCTAATTTCCCGTTGGTTTGCTCGTAACGTATGTACATACCTTCGTAAGGCTCCCAGCCGAAGTTGGCATAGCTCGCCGAATCTGAGGGATCTAAGATAGTAGGCATTACGGTTCCCAAATTTCCAGTCTTGTTCGAAGAGGTCACATTTATTCTAGTCATGCCGTAGTATTCTTCTACCACACCGGTCACTTCCACTTCCTCGTTGCGGTAGTAGGTGTTTAGCCCGATACCCACACACCAGATACCGCTCCACTCAGAACCGGATTCGTCTTGAATGTAGAGGTAGCCTAAGTCACCAATTTTTGTTGAAGAGGTCACCACTCCTTTCACTGTTACTTCCTGTCCGGCTAAAGGGCTGCTGCCGTTCGGGTTAAGTGTATACTGAATGTCGTAAACCATCATACCGTTATCTCGAACGGTATAGAATTCGACGTTTGGTGTCGTTTGTGCCGTTGGCTTCACAGGCCACCAGCTTTCGTTACCGTCGTTATCAGCAGCGTAGATGTAATAACGTACGGTTTGGCCGTCAGTTTGGGCTGGGATTTCGTACTCGTATTCGTCAGTCGTTCCCGGGCTCAATGGCAATGTATAAATCGGCATGTTCAAGATACTCACGGTATCATCAGCACTCCATGCTATGGCTACTGAATCCACTGTACCGTCATAGTCTGTGATGTTCATGATGAGTTCTACATCTTGGTTAGAGGTGGGTACAGCTGGGTCACGCTCGAAGTTGGCAATATACGGCGGCGCATAGCCGATGTCGTAGTGCGTACTGTCAAATGGATTGATTTCGTATCCACGTCCATTATCCCCAGTACAGCCGTTGGCGTCGTGACGAACCACACCGCTGAGGCTGTTGAAGAAGGTTCCTGGTACAGGTGGTACGAATGAACCTTGGGACTGTGGAGATTGCGGGTTTACTGTGCTATGCGAGGGGAGCTTTTGTGCCAAGAATCGGTCACTTACGTTGATGGTATTTCCACTCGCATCAGCTACATTGAAGCTTACACGGTTACCCGAGAATAATATAACGGAAGTTACCGTTACGTTTTCAAGGGTGGCATAAGAACCTTCGTATTGCTCACCCGTAGTAAGTTGGTTGACTTGGAGGGCGTCGTTGAGGTCGCCAAGGGCAACAGTGTCACTAGTAACCGGGTCTGTGGTGGTACCGATGATGCTAAAGCTGTTTGCATCGACTAAGCTGAGCTGGTTCGATCCGTTGTACTCGCCTACCACACCTTTGATTTCTACGATATCACCGGCTAATACTTGGGTGAAGGTTGAAGGCACTTGAAACGAGCCGTCCGAGGCGGTGTATACCCCCATCACTTCAATCCCTGCCCACGGAGAGCTCTGACCACCTACGGCAGTATCTTGGATAAAGATGAAGGGACGCAGACCACCGGTTACGGAGCCTGAGGCTACCTCTGTAGCCCACCCTGGAGTCACCACGATTCCTCGGGTGCGAATGGTTTGACCTAGATAGGAACTAGTGTCATTACAAGCAGCCAAATCTGTGGCGCTCACATTGTTGATGTTTGTGATGCTCACGTAAGGAACGGTCTGTGCAGCTGCACCAAGTCCAAATACGGTCATCGCTAAAAGGAATAATCGTGTTTTCATCATTTAACTATTATAAAAGGTTCTGTATATCGTTTTCCAGTTTTTAGATCTTCAACATGCAGCAGGTAGGTGCCTCGCGCAATGATTTGGCTTTCTTTCGAAAGTAGATCCCAAGCATGCTCCCCGCCGGAGAAGGTATTTTGGCTTTCATTTTCTGCGCCGAAGGAGCGGAACCAGCGGATATCTGATCCATTGTACTCAGGAGTGTGCTCGAAGGTGTCGATGAGGTCTCCTGTGGCAGTGGTGATGGTGATGCGGCAATGCGAGGGTAGGTTGGCAAAGATGATTTTCCGGCTTTCTTCTTGGAAGTTACTTAGTCCTTCCCAGCCTGCGCTGAGGTAATAGGGGTTTGGATAGGCATATGGGGGTTCCTCGCTATCTCCTTCTTTGCCCGGGAAGGCACGGATGACACTTGCAAGGGCGGAACTTTCCAAAGATTCTAATCCGGTGTTTGGGTCCCCTTTATCGAAGGCGGTAACAGCCATGCCCGTTTGCCATCCATTAGGAAGTGGACTAAGGGTGTAGGCAAAGTCGTAGGTGATGCTATCGCTATCGAACGTTTTTGGGGTAGCTAGTTTGATAGCCTCGAATCCATTGTTGAATCCATAGAAGTTTCCGGTGCTGTCGAATGAAGCGATGAGGTTGAGATCACTGGCCAAATCTGGTGTGCCGAATACGTCAAATCCTGTGGAGGTGGCGTATAGGTTGAAGCCCTCGAAATCGCGTTTTTTCGAAATGGGGTCAACGCTATTTACGGAATTTGAGGCCCAATAAATGGTAGCCTCTTGGTTGCCTGCCTCTACACGAGCATATGGGATGCTTGGCGGAGTAGGCAAAATGAATCGGGTGATTTTCCCGTCACCGTCTTTGTCCTCACCTTCGTCTAGGATTCCATTGAAGTTGCCATCTTCTCCATTATAGGTGGTCTGGGCCCAATTCGCCGCTGCCAGTAATCCACTGCGTTGGACTTCATTATTATCGGCATTAGGGTTGCCGTCTTCCATCTTCTTCGCCACAACATAGGCAAAGGCGATGGTGATCTCATCTCCTGGGGCAAAGGAATCAAAGGGTCCTGCCGATACGAGATCCGAACGGTTCCCGCTTTTATTGAGTTCGTCTTGGAGGTCAACCCCGAGCGTGTTCTGACATCCGGGTCCTGTAGGATTTGTCCAGCATGGACTGTGGTTAAACCCGTCGGCCATCTTTAGATAGCGTTGCTGGTCAGTGGTAGGGAAGAAGAATGTGCTTTGTCCGCTGTTGTTAAAGATCCATGCGTTGTAGTTTACATCAAATGTGGAATCCGTCTTGGGGTGTCTGAACCCTTGCTTGTCTTCGGCGCCGAGATATACTTGGCCCACATAACTATCGGTGAATCCTTCATCACCAGTGGCATCGTAACAGTAGGCGAGGCTCATGCTGTCCACAAATCCATTGCCGCCTTGCGAATAGAAGGTGGCACCGCCAGCGCCGGCTGGGGTGATGTTAATGTTTCGTACCACGGTGTTGTTCCACAGCCCTATGTAGAGGTCATCAAAGGTCTGCGTTCCTTCGTTGGTGATGGTGAGGTTGACCAAGGCCATGAAATCTGAAAAGCTGTAATTCCAATTCATCACGCGCATCTCCACCACTAAATCCATGGGGTTGATGTGGTTGTTGATCGGAATAGAGGTCCCTGGTACGAGCAAGGTGCTGTCAGAGAAGTAGGACAAGAAATCTTGGTGACTGATGGCGTTCGAATTAAAGTTCGGCGACGTCTTCAGACTGCTCATCTCTTTCACACCTGGTCCAGGGATAGGATTGAATTCAAAACCGCCGCGACCCGGAGCATATCCCTGAGGCGCATCAAAGGCTGAGGTGCTCACGCGAATGACACCATTTGAGGTTCCGCCGATCCAAATCCCTCCTTCAAACAAGTGCTCAATTCCCGATCCTGCTGGGTACTCCAAGGAAGGGGTTCCAGTACCGTCCTTATATCCGCGGAAGGCGTTTCCAAAGGTTCCTGCATTGGTTGCGGCTAAGCGTATGTTCGCTTGAGAGGTTTGAAATTCTTCAAAGTTCTGGCCCTGCACCGTGAACATAATGGCTAAAAGCAAAGTACAGGTATGGAAGAATCTCAATCTCATCGGATGCTAATTCGTGCGGTTTGCGGCCCCTGTGGCGTAGTTTTCCAAAGCAGATAAATACCCGGCGCTACATAGGGTAAGGTGGCCTGCAAGTCCTTCGACTTCCATAGCAATTGGCCTCCAGGGTTATAAAGCTGCAATTCGTAACCCTCAGGATTATCGAGGGTATAGCCAGGAGTCATAGGGTTAGGTAGGGACCAATTCTTTTCTGTGCTCACCACACCCAAATGCTGACCTTCGAGATCAAAATCTGCAATCACGGGCAGATGGTCGCTAAGGGTGTAAAGTGCACTTAGGGTGCTGCTGCCCACGCTATAATTGGTCCCAGAATTGACAGCATTATTAAAATGATTGCCGTCATTTCCCACTACGATATAGGTATTCGGTGAATAGGTCATCTGCGCGTCGCCTTCTGTTATGGATTCCGAGCAAAGAATCATATCAAAACGATCGTCGAGTCCGCCGCCTGAATGACAGTTGCCCGACGTTCGCGTACTCTGCGTATGCAAGGAGGCATAGGAACTATTGTTATGCCAATTCCCGATAGACGTCGCAGGATCTTCGAAACGGAAGGTGTTTCCCGCGACCAGATTCTGGAATCCATCTTCATTGCTGTTGTAGGTGTTCAAATCACCCATCAATAAGATGTTATCGTACCAATGGCTGTCCACCCAATCGATAATGGCCTCAGTCTCTCGCTCACGTTGCGACTGGTCTGAAGCAGTATTACCTGCCTTAAAGTGCGCGGCTATGACGACAAAGGTAGCCGTATCCGAATTTCCTTGGAGGAGCGAGTCCTTATAGTAGAACCTCACCACATCAATCAATCTGACCAAATTACTGTTGTTCACATCCTTGGTAATGGTCCAGTGGTTAGTGATGCCAAAGACATCGGTGCGATAGGCAATGCCATTTACCAAAGAGGAGAATCCATTGTGGGTGTGCTGGGCCATAGACCAATGCGTCGTGCTGCCCGTATTGAAGCTGTTGTTGAGCAAGTAGGTCAGGTTGTTAGGGTTACTGCCTATTTCATTGAGCACAACTAAATCCGGTCCAATGGCTTGGATGATGGTTTCGAGTGCCGATTCTTTATTGGAGGAGTTATTATTAGAGCCTGTGCAGGACGAAGTTGTATTGCGGTAGTTCAATATGTTGTATGTCATGAGTCGAACCGTACGGTCTTGGGCCGCGATAGTCTGGCCTAAAAGGCCGAATATCAAGAGTATAAGTTGGTTCTTCATTTTTGCTAACAGGAAGGTTAAAGTAATAAAAAAAGCCCGGAGAAATCCGGGCTTTGTAAGATTAAGATAATGCCAATTTAGCTCAGTAGTTCTCTGACTATTCCGCTGATGACTTTTCCGTCGGCACGACCGGCCATTGCGCCAGTAGCTTGACCCATAACTTTACCCATATCTGACATTGAACTTGCGCCGGTCGCAGCGATGATTTCCGTCACTTTAGCACGAATCTCATCCTGACTCATCATAGCTGGCAAATAGCGTTCTATTACTTCCATTTGCGCTTCTTCCGGTTCGGCCAAATCCAATCTATTCTGCTCGCGGAAGATAGTAGCGCTTTCGACGCGCTGCTTGCGCAATTTCGTCAAGAGTCTAAGCTCGTCTACGTCCGTCATCTCCTTGGCGCCAGCCGCAGTTTTCTCGTTGAGAATTGCAGTCTTGATAGCACGCAAAGCCTCAAGGGCTACTTTATCTTTTGCTTTCATGGCCTCTTTAAGGTCAGCCATAATGATTGCTTCTAAAGCCATATCAATCTACGTTGTCGTGTAAGAATGAATTATTGGTTCTAATGTTTCCTTCAGAGTCTACTCCAAGATTAGAAGGCTTTTCAACGCTCTTTTGTTCAAGGTCAACGTCTAATCCTTGACGCTTGTATGCAGGAGTGCGCTCTACTTCGGTTAGGTTTTCTTTGAATCTGTAGCCAAACTTTTGCAATCTGTTCATGCGCTCTTGAATCTTGCTAGGAAATTCTTGAGCAGCGCGCTTGGGTAATTGGGAAATAGGCTGGTCCATGGTTTGTTCCACAGAAGATTCCGCATCTTCTTCCAATTCTTCCACCGCTTCTGTGGCTTTGATCTCAAATTTCAAATCCGGATCCTCCTCCAGGGTGCTTACCTCTGCGGCATCCACAGTAGTCTCTGGTTGCATGTCGAACTCAGTCGAAGGAAGGGGGAAACTACTTTCCACAACTTCTGGATCAGCCTTGGCTTTGAGTTCGGGCATGTCGCTCAGGCTCATCTCAAAAGGGTCGTAGTCCCTTTCTTCTGGCGCCTCTTTATCCTTCACCCTTGGTGTATCTACTTCTTCGATTTCCAATGAGAACCCATCACCCTCAACATCATCTAAACTAAAGGTGGTTTCTTCATCCTCAATAGGAGCATCCATAGCTTCAGGCATGGCGGGTGCTACTTGCGCCTCCACCT
>DMQR01000152.1:10872-11344 GCA_003455605.1 Cryomorphaceae bacterium
TGCGCCTCCACCATTCCGTGGTTATTTTCGCGGGCTGCAGGTGCTGGAGCATCGAACGGAGTTTCTTTCTCCTCTGGAGTGTCCAATTCCATACGTGCCTCCCCATCATTTTCATCATCTACGAAGGTGAGTTCTATCTCTTCCTCTTCCGACTCATGAGCGGGAGAAAATAGGTCCCAGCCACCCTCAAGTGTTTGCTCGGTCTCACCCTTTATTTGCTCTGTTTCTTCATCAACAGGCAAAACACTAGCTTCTTCCGCAGAAACGATGCTTTCGCGTGCTTCTTCATCCTCCTCTTCAAGGTCCCATTCCAGCACGTGTACCGTAGGTTCCTCATCAAGATTATTGTCCGATTCTATTGTTCCTGCAAAACGCTCTTCGTGATCTTCTTCCGGCATTTGAGGGAATCCCATCATAGGGTCTTCCTCCCCCTCAGTCATAACTTCAGAAATTTCTTCTGATTCGATTGCAG
>DMQR01000046.1:0-2900 GCA_003455605.1 Cryomorphaceae bacterium
CACGGTCGACATTTTCTGCCTGCGTTCGCATGGCTGCCACACATCTGAGTGCGGTCAAACCCTCTTGAACTTTCACGTATTCCGTCGCCATCAAGGCACCCGCGGTATCCTCCTCATGAGTGAGCAGCTGCGCAATTTTCTTTGCCTGCTCTACATCATCCACCTTCGAAAGGACCTCCTTGGTCCGCTCTTCCGAAAGCTCTGAAAGCATGTCCGCCGCATCATCACTATCCATGTTCTCCACGAGCTCATGGGCAATATCTTCCGAGGTATAGCTTTTCAGTAGGTCTGCACGGATATCTTCATCGATCTCTACGAGAATATCTGCGACTAATTCTTTATCGAGGCGATCCAAAAAAGGCTCAATCGCATCAAGGTCCCAGGATTCCAAAACCTCAGCAATATCGGCCGCATGCACGTCCTCCATTAAGGTGGTAAAAAGTCCCTCTTCGGTGGTGGCAACGGCCTTTACTATACGGTCTTTTACACTAAGATCTTCCATCTTCAACGGCATTTAGCAATTCCACAAACTGTTCGTGGCTGAGTTGTTCCGCTCGCTTGCTAAGATACGGATGCTCGAAGCCTTCTGGCAAGTTAAGTGTTTTCAATGCATTCCGAAGGGTTTTTCTACGCTGTCCAAAAGCCGCTTTTACCCCTCTTTTGAGTATTTTAAATTCAATGTTTGGATTGACCAATTTTCTCACCATGTGCATCACTCCACTATCCACTTTTGGAGGCGGATTAAACACGCCTGGAGGCACAGTAAAATCATAGGTCAAATCGTAATACGCCTGACACAATACCGATAGAATACCATAGGTCTTACTTCCCGGCGGCGCGCACAAACGCTGGGCCACCTCTTTTTGGAACATCCCTCCAAAAGCAGGAATCTGATCGCGCATGTCCAATACTCGGAACACAATCTGCGAACTGATATTATACGGGAAATTACCTACTAGGGCAAAGGGCTCCTGACCAAAAACACTTGCCGGATTCCACTGCAAAAAGTCTGTTTCTAAAATACGTGCACTGAGCTGATTGTAATGGGCTTCTAAATAGCTTACACTCTCCCCATCAATCTCAATGACCCATGTCTCCACGTCCGGCATCGCCAACAAATATTTGGTCATCACACCCATACCCGGCCCTATTTCGATGACCTTTTGGACACCATCCAGCGGGGTCACCTTGGCAATACGCTCAGCCACACCATCGTCCTTCAAAAAATGCTGCCCTAAATGCTTTTTCGCACGGACTTGTCCTTGATCTCTCATGTGAGCAAAGGTAGGATTTCCTTCCACGGGTTTCCACCCAAAAGCCCTAACTTGTGTCCACCTATTACAACCATAAGAACCACTGACCATGGTACAACCAACAACCCTTGGCGAATTTATCGTCGAGAACCAGAGGGATTTCCCTTTTGCAACGGGGGAATTATCCCAGTTACTTACTTCTATCCGCCTTGCTGCAAAGGTGGTGAATCGTGAAATCAACAAAGCGGGCCTCGCTGATATTCTAGGCGCTATGGGAAGTGAAAATGTCCAAGGCGAAGCACAGCAAAAGCTCGATATTATGGCAAACGACACCTTCATGCGTGCCTTGCGTTCGATGGGCCAAGTCTGCGGAGTTGCGAGCGAAGAAGAAGAACACTTCGTTGCATTTGACGATGATATTCACTCTGATGCACGCTATGTCGTACTTATGGACCCGCTCGACGGCTCCTCCAACATTGACGTCAACGTAAGTGTGGGTACCATATTCTCTATTTACCGCCGCACCACCCCCGCAGAAAGCGCTGTTGAACTGAAGGATTTTTTACAGCCAGGCGATGCACAAATAGCAGCAGGCTACGTCGTCTACGGTTCTTCCACTATGCTCGTGTACACCACTGGCAACGGCGTCAACGGCTTCACCCTGGATCCTTCCATCGGCGTCTTTTGCCTCTCTCATCCAGATATGCAAATCCCGCAGGACGGCAAAATTTACAGCGTAAACGAAGGAAACTACGTGCATTTCCCTGAAGGTGTGAAGCGCTACATCAAATATTGTCAAGAGTTCGACAAGGCCACAAATAGACCTTATACATCAAGATATATTGGCTCATTAGTTTCTGATTTTCACCGTAATCTTATCAAAGGAGGGGTGTATCTTTACCCCACAGGAACCATGGCCCCGAAAGGCAAGCTCAGGCTCTTGTACGAGTGTAACCCACTCGCCTTTATTGTTGAACAAGCCGGCGGCATGGCCACGGACGGAACCCGACGAATCATGGAGATTGCACCTGATGAATTGCATCAGCGTGTCCCGTGTTTTATTGGGTCGCCGCGTATGGTCGAAACCGCCCACGCGTTTTTGCGGAAATACGAAAATTAACTATTGAAACCGGCGGATTTACTCTCCCATTACCTAAACCACCCGCTCACTTTAGCTTTGGAAAACAGCGCCTCAGCCGACCGTACGGAAGCCTTTGGCTATCGCACGGCTGGGAGCTCACATACCGCCATGTTGGCCGCAGCAGCCTATTTGAAAACCGGCAAGACTCAGCTCTTGATCGCCGAAAGCAAAGAGCAGGCTGCCTACCTTCAAAACGACTTGGAAAAGCTGCTGGGCAAAACCCCTTGTTACTTCTACCCTGCATCGTACCGCAGACCCTATGAAGTTCAGCAAACCGATAATACCAATGTGTTGTTGCGTGCGGAAGTGCTCAACCACCTGAGCAGCCGCCGAAAGGCCCCCTTAGTCATCACCTTCACCGAAGCATTGTTTGAGAAAGTGGTGACCAAAAAAGAATTGGAAACCAATACCCTTAAAGTTAATCTTGGCGAAAACCTCGGCATTGACTTCCTCAACGAAACGCTCTTTGAATACCAGTTCGAGCGAGTGGACTACGTTACCTCCCC
>DMQR01000046.1:3304-4393 GCA_003455605.1 Cryomorphaceae bacterium
GAATTCTTCGACGAAGAGGTGGAGAGCATTCGCTACTTCGACATCGAGACTCAGCGTACCATAGGAACGGCTACCAAAATGAGTATCGTACCAAACGTGGAAAACAAAAGCTTCCTTGAAGCACGTGCGCCATTTTTGACATATTTGCCTAAAGATACCCAGCTCTGGATCAACACACCGTCATTAGTAGTGGCAGGATTGGACCGATTAATGGAGCTCGCCCACCAAACCTATACCAATCTCGCCGATACCATCAGCCGCGCCACCCCCGAGGAACTGTTCATGAGCGGCGATGCCTTCAAACGACTCCTGTTGAATTACACCCGAGTAGAGTACGGCAAAGCGGAGTGGGCCAATACAAAGCTGGATAGCACCGCACTCCCACAAAGAGCCTTCAACAAGGATTTCCATCTCCTGGCACAAACCCTCATCGACGCCAACGACCGTGATATTGAAACGATACTGATGTGTGCCAATACCCAGCAGGTCAATAGATTCGAAACCATTTTCGAAGATTTGCAATTGGACCCAAAATACCAGACCACTACCATCGCGTTGCACGAAGGTTTTGAAGACCCCGATGCCGGCCTTTACGTTTACACTGACCACCAAATCTTCGACCGTTACCAGCGCTTCAACATTAAAAACGGGGCGCAGAAGCGTCAAGCCATCACCCTCGAGCAGCTAAATGCACTCGAGTTCGGCGATTTCGTAACGCACGTGGACCACGGGGTTGGAAAGTTTGGCGGATTACAAAAAATAGATAATAACGGCACCATACAGGAGGCTATCAAACTCGTCTACCGCGACAATGACATCTTGTACGTGAGCATCCACTCGCTCCACAAGATCAGCAAGTACAACGGGAAGGATGGGTCGGCACCTGTTTTAAACAAATTGGGTAGTCCGCAGTGGCAGAACCTCAAGAAAAAAACCAAGGCACGCGTCAAGCAAATTGCCTTTGACCTCATCCAGCTCTATGCCAAGCGCCGCGAAGCGTTGGGATTCCAGTGCGCACCAGATGGCTATTTGCAACACGAACTCGAGGCAAGCTTCTTGTATGAAGATACCCCGGACCAATTAACCGCA
>DMQR01000036.1 GCA_003455605.1 Cryomorphaceae bacterium
AGATTTTGGTCTAATTGGTCCCTGGTCTCATCAATAATATTTACTGGACTCACAATCACCGTACCGTCCGGATTGAACTCAATGACATTTAGGCCTCCATAGGCCGCCGCATATTGATCTTGCTTGCCTATGGGCTCGCCCAAGAGCTCAATCTCGATGCGACATGCGCCGGAACTCAGTTCCTCCTTGCTCACCTCCTTTTCAATGTAAGTGTTCAGGTTGTGGAGTAGTCCTACCGTAAAGCTTGAACTACTGCCCATTCCTGTACCCCCAGGAATATCAGCTATGGAACTCACCTCAATACCGTTGAGATTAAAATCACTCAAAACTGTTTTAAGGATGGGGTGTTTCAATTCACTGACATTCCCAACTGTCTCGGTTTGAGAGTACTTACAACGAATTTTATCCGCTTCGAAGTACTGGTGCGTACTGATGTACATATATTTATTGATACTCGTACTGAGTACCGCGCCTTTTTGCTTCTCGAAGAAGGCAGGTAAGTCACTACCGCCTCCAACAAAGGAAACACGGAATGGGGTCTTAGTGATAATCATAGCCCTAAAATAGGTATTGTGAATAACCTAAAGTTTTCCAAACTCACAATTTTTTTTGCGGAATATCCCTGTAGTTCTAAAACCTAACAACATGCATACCGATAATAAAAACTGACCCAACTCCTAGATTTTATTGATCGAATTTGTTTATTGCGATGGAGAATCGAATTAGTTCTAGAGCTTTTGAATTCAGAGGTTCCTCTTGATTACATCACCTTATCTTCATGGGCTCGGAAGAAATTAGAGTTGAGCTAGTGAATACAGACCAAATCAACGACTTGTATTGGTGGGCGCAGGAACGTGTCCATGGCTTTATGTCAGGGCTGCACCGCAGCCCTGATTTTGGCTACAGTGTGGAATTCGCCCAGCATCGTCAATATGTGCCTGGAGACTCACCAAAACACATTGATTGGTCCGTATATGCGAAGACAGATCGATTTCTTACTAAGCTTTACGAGGCAGAATCTAACATGCGAACATTTTTCGTTTTGGATTCCAGTTCGAGCATGTACTTCCCAAATGAAGAAATGGCGAAATGGGAGCGCACTGTTCAAGTTATTACGCTCATCGCCTCCTTACTTCAAAAGCAACGAGATGCCTTAGGATTGTTTGAGGTAAATGACGATGATATTCAATTCTTCGAAAGCTCCAACAAGAAAGAAAATATTCAGTTACTCCTTCACACTATCCGAGGTTTACAGGAGCGTCAGATTGGAAATAAGGCTTTTGTAGATCAACTCGAAACCTTGCAGACGAGATTGCCCAATCGAAGTCAGGTCCTGGTATTTACAGATATCTATCACCAAGATGTTCCTGCATTGATTCAAATACTTTCAAAATTCAAACATACTGGTCATCACATTCGATTAATGTTGATGTATAGCGAGCAGTTTGAAATAGAGGGAAAGGGACTGGCAGGTAATCAGGTAATTGATTATGACATAGGTAAGAAAACCTATCTGGTGGAGGAGGAAGTGCGCCGTTATAGTGATTTCTGTATGGAGCAGCTTAAAGCCTTGGAGCTCGCGTCACGAGAGGCGGGCATATCCATAGATGCTCTTAATGTGGATGAAGATCCCGTTGTGTTACTCAGAAAATTATTGGTATAATTAAGCCCGGCTCTGGTGAGCGTAATTAAAAATATCACTTGTTACTTTTAACAGTTTTACTTTTATCGTATGCCTCAATAACCTTCTTTACCTCTTGAGGGGTTAAGGTGGGAGTTTCGTCCTTTTTAGTGCTACCTTTTTTAAATCTTTCATCGAAGAATACCATACTTAAACCAGCGGTAATGTTTATACCTTGAGTGGCAGTACCTAACATGATTGATTCGCTGGAATTAGCTGCAATCGTTGCGATATCGCCAGTAGTACTGGTTCCCAAGAATACCTGTAATAGAGGCGTTACTCTAAATTGTAAAGCTGTGCTGATTAAATCTGCATTATTTTCATTCATTGTGAGGTAGTAGGCACCCTTCAATTGAATGTTTTTGTGTAACCACAGTAATGAGGTAAACCCTAAGTACTCATAATCTCTGATGGAGTTATTACGGCTGGTGTAATGAAATCCAACATAGGTTTGACCTCTGAGGTGGTAGTTCATAGCTACGTTCGTCACTTTTGGTACAGTATATTCGTAGCTGAAGGTTATATTGTCAAGATTCGTATTCAATTCATCAGAAATACCTTCTGTAAAGTTTTGTACTTCATTGCGCAATGCATTACTCAGCGTGTCTGATGCATTGCTGATGTACTCGAAGCCATCTATAGCCACACCTCCTACGAGACGCTTAGCAGCATCTGTTGAAATTGTAAGAGGAGCCGCACCTATGCCACTCATGCTAAACTGGAGGCTGAGGTTGTCAATAGGCTTGTAATTTGCACCGACAGTGAATGATGTAGTTGTATTCGAAGGAGATAGGAAATTGGATAGTAAAATAATTCTATTGCTTATGATTTCTCCAATATTCCCTAGAGCACTTAAATCAGGGATGCTATCATTGGTAAAGAGTAAATTTGGTGCAGCTAAAGTGAAATCATAGTTCACATTTACGTTGTTAAGTCCAGGAACTGCCGTAGTCGTACTGTTGATGCTAAAAGCGTCAGCTTGCACTCTCATTCCCAAACCATAGCCTATCTGATGTGCACTCACGCCCAATCGCAGCTTTTTATCCATGAAAGAACGCTGCAGCCCCAGGAATAAATCATTCGTCACATCGAGCGAAACACCGACATCACTAAAATCGCCTTGGTAATTTAAATCCAAGTTCCCATTTCCATCTCCGAATCCATATTTGGCAAAATGAGCCAGGTCCTTATCGAAGTCAAATCCAAAGGCAACATTCTGAGTGTAGCCGGCAAAAACATAATTCTTACCTGCTTTGAAACCTAGGTGTAAAATATCAATGCAAGTTTCCCCAGTAAGACTCAATGTATTTGAATTAAGGTTGCTCAAGTTGGCGAGTATGTCCTTGGTAGCAAAAATATCGCCAGCCGTTTGGTTCAGGCCAAGAGTTGTGTTGAGTCCTGTAAAGTTTAAGTGGAAGGACGTCAATGGGTCTGCTGCCGGGTTGTGCGTTAAGTTGTTGGCATTTCCAGATAGACCAAATGTAGTCAAGTTCTGGGCGTCACTATAAATAGTAACGATGGTCAATAGTAGTAGTGCTATCTTTTTCATCTTACTTACTGTTTATAGTTCGTATTTCACTTGTAATTGAACCCCAAGATCCAATTTTAATGTAGCATTTGTCCTCAGCTTAACAGGATCATTTCCTGCATTGAAAGTATTCATGGTACCTTCAGCAATAATATGCTTAGCGTTCAAAAGCGTTAGAGCCTCAGTAGCATCAAGGGCTATCTCACTATCAAGAATATTGGGAGTGGTGATTATTCCAGAAGCGTTAGGAATACCACTTTCCATTAATCCAAGGTCCTTCATCATAACCTCGTTCCAAAAAGCATCGTAAAACTTAATATGAACGTTGGCGTCCAATGGTAGGTTAGTGATCGTTTGCAAAAGGATTTTAGCACTTTCTAACGTAGCGCCCTGAGGCAAGGCATTGGCGTTGTCCATGTCTATTGCCAAAGTATCTCCGAAGGCCAAACCTGCAGCCGTGAAGTAAAATGGCATTTCCATTAGAAGATCTCCTGAAATAGATGATGAGTTAGTCACGAAGTTATCGGTACCAAAGGTTGCGGTATCGTGATTAATATTGATGTCTCCGCCGTATCCAATGCTATCCTTTGGAAGCGTGAACACACTTACGATAGATGAGTTGGTATTGTCGAAGCTCACTGTTCCTATAACTGTATTCCCAAGTATTGTAGGGTATGGCAGTACATAATTTGGACCGTTTAAGGTATAAGCAGTTCCGTCTTTATAAGAGGCGAAATCTAGAACCAATTCGATAGGGAGGCCAATAGAATTGGTCACATCCATTGTAATACTTGGTTCTGCAAAACTTATTGATCCTTCGAAATTATCAAGGAAGTCTATGGCTAAATCCACAGCTCCTGAATCAATTGTAATCTGTTGAGTACCGAAGAACCCTTTGATATGACCGAACTGAAGATTGGCTATTTCAAATCTCATGTTTAAGGCATCTGAGCTATCCACCGTTACCATACTTGTAGAGCCCAAAAGTGAAGCGCTAACTGCAATCTGTAATCTGCTGTGGTTCTGATCAGGATCCTGAGTAAGATTCAAAATGGTATTGTTCATATTGATAGATCCCGTTGTAGTAGCACCAGCCGAAATAGTTATTGTGGAATCTATTTCATTACCGTTTTTATTGGAGCCTGGGAAATTTAGATTCAACTCTAAATCCGTCCCGAGTGAAGAAGTGAATTCGTAATCAAAACTTGCAGTGGACAGCATGAGTTCCCTCAATTCTTCACTTCCGCCAGTGCTCAAATCAACGTATTGAGTATCTGAGGAAATATCTTGAGAATTAATCTGAGTCACCGCATTATATACTTCTAAATTAGCAGAAGTTATGTCCAAGACTAGGTTGTCGGTTGTATCAATGCTAACAAATGAAGCCCCTGAGCCTGGTGAGGTCAAAGAAGTGATCTTGAAACCTATGCTGCTAGGTAGAGTTTTGTTTACTAGAGATTCTGTATCGGTTACAGTTCCACCATTCGCACTGGCATTAAACATAGAGTAAGAAAGGATAGTGTTGCCCGTGATAGTATTCACTAAATCGACACTAAGAGAAACAGGAACCGGCCAGTTATTGGTCAATTCCAACGATAGGGTACCATTGGAGAAAGATGCGCTATTGAATGATCCAAATCCGCTAGCGCCATAAGTTCCAACATTGCTTTCATTCATTGAAGGGAACGGCGCATTAGATCCATGAGCCGATGCAATTGAGGTTAAACCGGCATCACTTGCTATGGATCCAAGTGCAATGCTCTGAGACATCGTAACGTTGTCCACAGCGATGGTTCCCATACTAATAGCATTAAAAGAAGGGCTTTGGGGTGGTATCTGCACTAGGTCATTGACATTTATGCTAAAGACGCTGTCTTGGGCTGCGACTAACTTATAAGTGGCATTGTCGTTATAGATAAGACTATCGTCTGGAGCGAGTAGATGCTCCATGGTTAGGTTTACACTCCCTAATGGAAAGGCCAAGGCTGGTTCAGCGACAATGTTTATATCCGTGGGGTCCACGAGATCGATTTGACAACTGAACAATCCAAGGGCCCCAACGAGAGTCATGGGAAGAAGTCTTTTCATAAAATGAAATCTCAAGGTTGTTTAGCAATACAAAGGTAATTCCTTGAAAGGGAACGACCTATTATTAAGATTTGAAGTAACGATGTAATCCAGACAATTGCTGTGACATATGATACGCTGTGTAGAGTTGCTGCATGCCACGAAGCAGCATAATGATCGAAATCAATGAGGCATTGTCTCCTAACCAACCCCACTGCTCAGCAGTCCACAGGGAAAGAATTAAGGTCGAAAGGACGATGAATTCACGGGCATTTTTGTTGAGCGCATCCCAATGAATGGCTCGCTGTCTAACCTGTCCCAATTGCGATACAAGGTTAACATTTTCTTCAGCGTCCAACTCTTGTTGCAATTCAGAAACCAAATGATGTTGTTGGTCTTGCTTTCTTTTAATCCTATTAATCAACAGGGACCACAGCAATAGTGCGGCAAGAATTAAGGCCCCAAATTTTGGCATGAGGAGTACGCCAAGGGCTAGAAATGCTGCGCCAGGGGCGAATTGGGACCAACCTACAAAAAGAAAGTTCAATCCTTGGGTGCGTTTTCCAAATTCAAATCGGGCGGTTCTATCGTTGGAAGGATTTTGGCGGAATTCAGTCATTAATTGGACCCTAATACTGCCATTCTTGTATTGACTGAAATATCCTAGGATAAGTCGCGCTGCTAGAATCACCAGTAGGATAGCGCCGTATTCGATCCATTGAAAGTCCAAGCCTGTAATTTGGATGCTTGGCTGATTAAGGAAAATCGTTCGCAACAGCGGCAAGGATGCTAGGATGGGAAGAGTTTCAAAGATGCCGCTTAGACCGGTTAATAGGAGCATAGTACCTAGAGAAGGTAATTGGTCAAATGACCTATAAAACTTAATGGCTGCTACTATGGTGTTTCTCTCTTTCAATCTAAAGGCGAGTTTTGGACTATCTCTAAGCCGTAACCGCTAACCCCAATTCTCTTGATAGGATTGTTGGTCAGTAAATCAATGTGCTTGATGCCCAGGAATCTAATGATTTGAGCACCAACACCAAAATCACGATCGTCTTTGCTAAAACTCGACTTTTGTCCTGTGTTTCCTTTATTGAAAGAGCGAATTCTATTTAGTAATCGTTCGCCATTTGGCTCCTGATTCATGTAAATAATTGCCCCTTTTCCACGTTTGCTGATGGCCTTTAAGGCTTTCTCCAGCTGTGAGCTTTCATTACTGGTGAGCAGGTGGAAAATATCATTGGCCACCCCGGCACTTTGAATACGCACCGGGACTGTTTCCTCATCTGTCCACTCGCCTGTGGTCAAGGCAATGTGTACTTGGTGATTAGTATTTTGCTCAAAAGCATGCAAGCAGAACATGCCGTGAGGTGTCTCTATCTTGAATTTTTCGGCCAATTCGATTAGGCTTTCTTGAGCCATTCTATAAGCCACCAAATCTTCAATGGATACAATCTTTAAGTTGTGTCTCACAGCTATCTCTCGAAGTTGCGGCAAACGGGCCATGGTACCGTCATCGTTCATGATTTCTACAATTACACCAGCAGGTTCTAATCCAGCCAATCGTGCCAAATCTACAGCCGCTTCGGTGAGGCCCACACGCCGTAAAACACCTCCTTGCTTGGCAATCAATGGAAAGATGTGACCAGGTCGGGCGAGCTGTTCAGGTTTGATAGAAGGATCCACTAATGACTTCACGGTCATGTGACGGTCGTATGCACTAATTCCCGTAGTACAATCCCCTCCGATACGGTCAATACTCACCGTAAAGGCTGTTTTATTAGGGTCCGTATTATTGTTCACCATAGGAGGAAGCTCCAATTCCGCAGCTCGAGCAGGAAGGATAGGCGTACAAATTAATCCGCGTCCCTCGGTCGCCATGAAATTGATCATCTCAGGGCTAACTTTGGACGCAGCGGCAACAAAATCACCTTCATTCTCACGGTCCTCATCATCAACAACAATGACCACCTTACCGGCTTTGATTTCCTCTATCGCTTCTTCTATAGTATTAAAGCTCATTTTGATTTCTTTTGGTGGGTTGCCAAGCGCTAGATGACACCCCCTGTAAATAGGTTAGGTAACCTTGCAACATAGCAAGATTCATAGCGCAAAAATACACTAAAGGACCCGCACCACGATAGAAGAGTAGTTCCAACGACAATAACACCGCCACACCCATAAATGTTGGCAGCGCAAATGGAGTAAATATTAGGGCTAGGACCCCAATAAGTAAAGCTTGAGGAGTGGTCCAGCGCAAAATTTTATGGAACAAAAAGATCCATCCAAAGGGATATGCTTTTTTAAGTAGTAAACCACGGAAACGTTTTAGATTTTGATAATTCCCAATGCTGATGCGCTTTTTACGTTTAAATTCCTCCTGCAGTGATGTACTAACATCTTCATATCCAAAAGCAGTGTCGCTGTAGTAGATTTGCTGATCGTTCTGAATGAGTTGGACGGTTTGAAAGAAATCTTCCATGAAGGTAAGCGGAGGAATAGGCTGCCAAGCGGATTTTCGCATGCTGTACAGACCGCCTTCCATACCCAAGCAGAAGCCGTATTTCTGGCTTTCAGATTGGCGTATTTTATTCTCAATAGTAAGGTACTGTCGCTCTGTGGTCGCTGTGGTGCCGGTGGTCTTTGCCTTGCCGTAGGTCAATGTTCCCGCAACTGCGGTGGCTTGCGAGGAGATAATTGGACCCGCCAATTCAACCAATGTATACTCATCAAAAATGATATTCGCATCCGTGGCAACGATTATCTCACCTGTACACAGTTCTACCAATCTATTGATAGTGGCGGACTTACCTGATCGCTGGGCATTAATGTGCAGGTGTAGGCCAGGATATTCTTTTTGCAACTCGCGAATGATATCGTCCTGCCCGTCATCTGAAAGGTCGCTGCCTATCCATACCTCGATGAGATCTTGTGGGTATTGTGATGCGAAAATACTCCTGATTTTTTCCTCAATGATAGTACGCTCATTATATGCTGCGAACACTACGCTCACCTTCGGAAAGAAAGTCGGTGGATTGATTACAAGCGGTTTACCTGGAAAGGCCAATTGCCACAATGGATACCACAAGTAGGGGATGGTAATCCAAAGGAGACAAAGAAAAAATACTGTTGTTGCTGCTAAGTCCATACCTTTTCTATACAATGCAATGTAGGCTGCATTCCAAACCTATTCAAAATATCCTCTTGGGCTTTTTGTCCCAATAATAAGGCATGCTCGGGCTTTTGTATGAGATCTACAAGGGCCTCAATAAACTCGGCTGAAGTTTCAACAATAACAGCTTGCTTGGAGCCTTTGGTATATATTCCCTCTGCTCCAATAGCAGTAGAAATAGAGGGCACTGCCGAGGCACTGTTCTGTAAGATTTTAATGCGCATTCCAGAGCCTGCCATTAAGGGGATAACGCTGATTCCATGATTTTGGGCGAATGCGCTAGCATCCTTTACACGTCCGTGAAAAAAGATGTTTTGCTGTTTGGGGAATTGGAAATTCTTGGGAGGATTGTTCCCGGCAATGTGAAATTCAGCTTGAGGCACTTGTTGCAGTACTTGGGGCCAGATTTCAGTCATAAACCAATTTAGTCCTTGGATAGAAGGGGCCCAATCCAATGCCCCTAAGTGATGGCAACGAAGTGGATGAATACTCGCTGGTCCAGGTATAGGTGTTACTGCTGTCGGAATAAAAGAAGCAGCTGAAGTAATGGATTTAAACCATTGCTGGTCCTTTTCGGAGATGCACCAGATTTTGTCAACTGCATCGGATAATTGGCTCTCAAAATTTTGCAATCTTCTTGATTGGAGCTTTAAATACCATCGTTTCAATGGATTTTTCTCATTCTCAGCCAATCTTTTCCAAATCTCATGCTCCACATTGTGTGCACGTAAAATGGTTTGTTTCCCGATGCGGCGGGCTTCTTTCAAATACATGCCCATGAATGCACCTTCC
>DMQR01000091.1 GCA_003455605.1 Cryomorphaceae bacterium
CCCAGCTCATGATTTCCCTTGTGCTGAGCGGATATCTTCCACCATTAATTGGAGATTGCGTTGTCCGCGGAATTCATTGATTTCGAGTGAGGCGATGATATCAACAGCACCGCCAGTTTCGAGATGTCCAGCCCAAGTCCCTTGACCAAATGCAATACCAGTCATAGTCGTCGCACTACCCGGGTGTTGTAATACCACGCGGAGGTGGCTCTCATCCGACCCAACGGCCTTTGTCCCGCCAGCATCGACTAAATTCTGAATGAGGAACCTTGGCGCTTGATTCGCCTCTCCGTGCGGCTCCATTTGTGAAAGGACGGCGTAGAAACGATCGGTGAGTTGGTCCAAACTAGCCACGGCATCGTATTCTAATTCCGGCGTTTTCATCTCAGCGGTTAAATTGGCGGTGCAATAAGCCTCGAACGCCTTTTTGAAATGTGGCAACTGCGCTTCATCTAGCGTCAATCCGGCGGCATACTTGTGCCCGCCGAACTGCAAAATATGTGCGTCACACGCCTCAATGGCATTATATACATCAAAGCCAATGATACTCCGTGCAGAACCGCCTAAATGGTCTCCGCTCTTGGTTAAAATAATGGTCGGGCGGTAATGGGTTTCCACGATTTTCGACGCCACAATACCCACCACACCCTTGTGCCAATGAGGTCTGTAGAGCACATTGGAATTTGGATAGTTCTCCGGGTCCAATTCCTCTTTGGCCTCTTCGAAAATTTCAGCTTGAGTTTCACGACGGTCCTGGTTAAAGGCATTGATGCGCTCCGCGAGTTCGTCCTGTTCGGTGCGGTCGGTGCTTCGCAAAAGTTCGACCGCGCGCAACCCACTCTCCATACGCCCGGCGGCGTTAATGCGAGGTGCGATACTAAAAGAAATATCCCTGAGGGTCAGGGATTCGGGGCCCTTGCCACTGGCCTCAAGCAAACTCATAAACCCGGCACGTGCTTGCCCATTACGTATGCGCTGCAAACCGTAATACGCGAGCAATCTATTCTCTCCGGTCACATGCACGATATCCGCCGCAATACTCACGGCGCACAAGTCGAGGAGGGGCTGCAGGTGTACATCTTCCGGCAGGCCCCAATCCTCGCATAGCGCTTGGCAGAGCTTGAAGCCAACGCCACAACCTGAAAGTTCTTTATACGGATAGGGACAATCGGGACGCTTGGGGTCGAGAATGGCATATGCCTTGGGCAAAGTTTCTTCTGGGCGGTGGTGGTCGCAAACAATCACATCTATGCCGAGCGAACGCGCATGAGCGATTTGGTCAAAGGCCTTGATTCCACAATCCAACGCGATGATGAGGGTAATGCCCAATTCTGCCGCGAGGTTAATACCGTCAAAAGACAATCCATAGCCTTCTTTGTAGCGATCCGGGATATACGCTTTGATGGGAAACTTGCCTTCGAGAAATTCAGTCATCAGCGCCACAGATGTAGTTCCGTCGACGTCGTAATCGCCGAAAATCATAACATGTTCCTGTTGAATTCTGGCCTTTTCGATGCGTTCCACGGCACGCTCCATGTCCTTCATTCGATAGGGGTGTGGCAGCAGGTTTAAATCTGGTCGGAAAAAGGCCTTAGCATCCTCAAAAGTGGTGATGCCACGCTGTACCAAGAGGGCTGCGAGTAAGGGGTCTTTGGTGACTTCTGCGGTGAGCTGAGACACGGCACCCGGATCCGATATGGGTCGAGCCGTCCACCGCATTACGACTCTTTTTTAGTCAGTCGCGTTTGGTATTCGACGCTGTATTTGTGGATGGTCGCGAAGAGGTCATGCATGAATTCTGGGGTTAGACCTTCACCATCGCCTTTTTCAGTGCGCTCTTTAACGAGTTTCAACCAGCGCTCCATCTGGAAAATACTGGTGCCTTCTTGTTCTTTGATGATGGCGATTTCCTTGGCCAACGCGAAGCGCTGACGCATAATATCCACCAAATTATCGTCCAATTCATCTAGTGAATCTCGCAATGATTTCAATGCTTCACTGGCCCCTTGATCTAGTTTCTTGGGGTGAATGACCAGGTTTTTAACTACCTCACCCAACTTTTCCGGATTCATTTGCTGTGCAGCATCACTGAGCGCTATCTCTGGACTGATGTGACTTTCCACCATCAACCCATCCATGCCTAAGTCCATAGCCACCTGACATACTTCTGGCACCAGCAGTCGTTTTCCGGCGATATGACTAGGGTCCACTATAATCTTTATTTCCGGCATTAAAGCGCGTAATCCAAAACTGTGGTGCCAATGTGGTTCGTTGCGGTACACCCCTTTTGCGGAGGTAAAAAATCCACGATGTACTGCAGCAACACGTTCAATACCTGCATTTTTGAATCGCTCAATAGCACCGGCCCAAAGGCCTATTTCTGCATGAATAGGATTCTTGACTAATACTGGAATTTTAACCCCTTTCAATGCTTCGGCTATTTCTTGTACGTAAAAAGGATTCACAGTAGTACGTGCCCCGATCCATAAAATATCTATACCGGCTTTAAGTGCGGCTTCGACATGCTCAGTATTTGCTACCTCTGTGGTAGTAGGCGTGCCTATCTCCCGACCTGCATCAATCAACCATTGCATGGATTCCAATCCCACGCCTTCAAAACTCCCGGGCTTGGTTCTGGGCTTCCAAACGCCGCCGCGCAACAAACTGATAGGCGTATATGTCCTCAGTGCTTGTGCGGTGGCTAAAATTTGTTCGGGACTCTCCACAGAACACGGACCCGCGATGAGCAGGGGCGATTCTGTGGGCCCGTCGAACCATTGATCAATATGTTGAATTTTCGATGTTACCATATTAGGCTCCGATACAAACGACCAGCTCCCCTTTTAATCCGCCGCGTTCTTGCACTATTGACAGCAATTCTGATGCCGAACCGCGCAAGGTTTCTTCAAACTTTTTTGAGATCTCTCGGCTGATGGTCACAGGGCGTTCTGCACCACAAAACTCGACAATTTGTGCCAAGGTTTTCTCGATTTTATGAGGACTTTCATAAAGCACTACTGTTTTGGTGCTGGCGGCAATGGTTTCAAGCTTGGTTCGACGCCCCTTTTTTTGGGGCAGGAAGCCTTCAAAATAAAAGGAATCGCACGGTAAACCACTATTCACTAGGGCGGGCACAAATGCTGTGGCGCCGGGAAGAGTGATGACTTCCACGCCCCCCTGAACGGCCGCTCGAATCAATAAAAACCCCGGGTCACTGATGCCGGGTGTTCCTGCATCGCTCACTAAGGCAATGTTTTGTCCCTGTTGCAGCCTTTTAATATAGCGCTCGACCATCTTGTGTTCGTTGTGCATGTGAAAGGCTTGCTTTGGACTGGCAATATCAAAATGTGCGCTGAGTTTCCCGGTCGTGCGCGTATCCTCGGCTAATATCAAATCTGCCTCGCGCAATACATTGATGGCACGAAAAGTCATATCGTCCAAGTTACCTACAGGGGTGGGCACGACGTAAAGGATTCCTGACATTAATTAAATTTTTGTTCGACAGCAGCTATGAATCGTGCGGCCATTTCTTCTTTTTGATCCCAGCCATATTCACCAGAAATGTGTGTTTCAATGAATTCCATAGCCTCGCTCAAGCTACCTAAAGTATTCAACTGGCTAACTGTGCGATTGAAATCTTCTTGAGAACCGTTGAAGAGATCATTGACAAAACCGATGCGATCGTTTAATCCGAATTTCAGCACATTACCCGCTAATCGGTCGTTCAAACTTTTTTTTTCCGCGGCTGGAGCAAATATTTCTTGTTGTGTCGGCGCCTCCTCTGATTCAGGCGTCTCCTCTAATGCAGATTCAGTGGAAGCCTCTTCC
>DMQR01000220.1 GCA_003455605.1 Cryomorphaceae bacterium
CTCAAATAAGCCGTGGCATTTGTCTATGACGGCATCGAATTGTTCAGCTGTATTCATTACTTAACTTTGCATTACCAACGAAGATACGAGAACAATGACGGAGTTCATGCTTAATGTGCAAGGGACAATTCACACGATATCCACACCCTGGGTGATGGGAATCATCAACTTTACCCCGGATTCATTTTATGCGGGAAGCCGTGCTGATACTACTGAAGCTGCGGCCGCAAAAGCGCGTAAGATGTTAGAAGAGGGTGCCCGCATTTTAGATTTAGGCGCCTATAGTTCTCGTCCGGGCGCCGACCACGTCACAGAAGACGAGGAGTGGGCGCGTTTAAAAGCCGTTCTTCCGTTCGTGCAAGCGGCGATGGCGGAGTTTCCTGAGACCTTTATTTCCATCGACACCTTCCGTAGTGGTGTGGCGCAGAAAGCATTGGAAGCTGGGGCTCACATGATTAATGATATAAGTGGTGGGAAGTTGGATCCTAAGATGTACGAGGTCGTAGCTGCACATCGCTGTCCATATATCATGATGCACATGCAAGGAACGCCACAGGACATGCAAAATAATCCGACTTACAACCACGTGACCCAGGATATTGTGAAGTTCTTCTCGGAGCAGTTGCCAAAGTTGCATGCGATGGGCATTCATGACACGATTGTTGACGTAGGATTTGGGTTTGGCAAGACCTTAAAGCATAACTACCAATTACTGCGCGAGTTGCATGCTTTTCAATTGTTGGGTCGACCAATTCTCACCGGCATCTCCCGCAAAAGCATGATTTACAAGGCCCTAAACAGTGATGCCGAGCATAGCCTCAACGGAACTACAGCTTTGCATATGGCCGCATTAGTAGGGGGGTCGCAGATCCTGCGTGTGCACGATGTGAAAGAAGCCTTAGAAACCATTACCTTGTTCATCCACCTTTACCCGGAAGGAGTACCACATTTATTGCCATCATGGGAGCGTTAAATTTTGAGGTCCTCGATGCCCTCGACATCATCATCGCAGCATTCTTGCTGTATCAAGTCTACCGTCTATTAAAAGGCACGGCAGCCATTCGCATTCTTATCGGTATGGTAGCCATCTACCTACTATACAGCTTGGTCCAAGTCTTGGAGATGAACCTCCTAAGCGAAATTCTCGGCTCCTTCATGGGTGTCGGATTAATCATTTTGGTCATTGTATTCCAACAGGAAATCCGAAAATTCCTCCTGGTCGTGGGATCCGCCACCTATACACGCCGCCAAGGCTGGAAAGGGCTATTCAAAGTGGGCAAAGCTGATCAAACTCATATCTTGAGCATTGAAGCCATTGCTGCCGCCACGGAACAATTGGCCGAACATAAAATAGGTGCCCTCCTCGTAATTGAACGCAAAGATCCCTTGGGAGCATTCGCCGGAACAGGTCATGAACTCAATGCTACTTTGAGCCGCATCCTGCTTGAAAGCATATTCTTCAAAAACTCACCATTGCACGACGGTGCGACCGTCATCTCCGGAAACACCTTGGTATCCGCAGGATGCATCCTCCCTTTGAGCGAGAGTAGCGAGCTTCCTTCCCAGTTCGGATTGCGCCACCGCGCCGCCGCAGGGATTTCCGAGCGTACCGACGCCTTAGCCTTATCTATTAGTGAGGAAACGGGCAGCATCCATCTCTTCTACGACGGCACCTTCGAACGCGTGCCTGTAAAGGCGGTTGCAGAAAGATTAACCTTCCTACGCACCCAATAGGAGCCCTTAGGCCATCAGTAAAATGAATACGAGAAAGAGACTGGCATTTATAAAATTGGCCAATCAAAAGCATAAAAGAAAGTTTTGTGGATAATTATGGGTTATTCACCAAATCGTAAGTGAGGTCCTTGAAGTAGAAATCCAAAATTTCTTGCCAAGTAAATCCTGAAGCTGCCATATGCATCGCGCCCTGTTGCGCCATCCCTACGCCGTGTCCAAAACCCTTTCCGGTTACAATTACCCCCACCTCTGTGGCTTCACATTGTACGAATGTACTACGCCATTTAAGCGCACGTCGTACGGTTTCCAGCTTGTGTTTTTCTTCCCCAAAGGTCCAATGCGACAGTCGGTCGCTGGGGAGGTTTTGAAAGAATTGGCCCCACTTATCTTTGCTAAAATCCACATAAATGCGCGTCCAGTAGCCGTTCCACTCTTCCCAGGTATGGGTTTGGGTCCAATTAAGTTTTGAGCCCTTCAATGAAAATGGGTCCACCACCTTGCGGCAGTACGGAAGGGCTTGCGACCATACCTCTTGCGGTAATAACGTCTGGCCGCCTGAATTGCTATGATAAAACCCCATGATGGGCCTTCCATTGTGCAGCGCTACCGTATCCTGAACGCTCAGAACTGCCTTCATCACTTCGTCCGCATAGGCGCCGTGGGCAACACCCTTAAAAGCCTGAGAACTTTGGTCATCCTTCACATGAAACCCGTCTTTGATATGCTTTTTCTCATTGCTCATCAGCCAAGTACGGGCCAGTACAGCCTGGGCCTGCAAATAACTGCCACGACCGGTCAAACCACCTTCAGCTTCCACCGCACCCGCCAAATAGTCCTCCATGGAGCAACGAGCGATAGCATCAATATAAATGAGGTTATTGCGAAGGGTCAACTCACCTATATAGGGTCGCTCTTCTGTCCATTCGCCGCCACGCAGCACGCGCAAAACAATAGTGTCGTTCGAATAAAAAGTAATGGAATCAAACTTTGTTCGGTTGATCATCAGTTCCGCGCGAAAAGTATAGAGCGGGTGTACGTCGTCAGGACCGTACTCGAAAACGTAGGTGGAATCTTTATTATATCCCTTCAGGAGATAAGCTCCCTCCTTCACCTTAATTTGTGCACGGGAATAAAAGTCTTCCGCAAACAAGAATACTCTTGGACCGCTCATTCTGGCTTCCTCCAGAAATTCTTGTGCATGAACACCTAGCTGGGCGAATAGAAAAAGGATAATTAATTTTCTCATTGATGCGAAGATACAAGGTCAATGAGTTCTTCCGCGGTTCTATCACCAGGGCTGTAATCATCCAACGCCGATACCAACTCCTCGTAATATGGGACTGTACTTGCGGCTTTTATGGATTCGATACATAAAGTAGAAATACGTTTGGGCGTGACCTCGTCTTGCAAAAGCTCGATAATGGCTGGGCGGTTTAGGATGAGATTTGGCAGAGAGAAATACTTGACCTTCACGAAGAGTTTTGCAACACGTAATGAAATAGAATTGGCCTTATATACCACTACTTGCGGCACTTTAAGCAAGGCCACCTCCAAAGATGCCGTTCCACTGCAGGTTGCGGCAAATATAGCTTCATTTAATCCCTCTTCTATGGTACCGGTATATATTTCTACATTCTCAGGTACCTTTATTGTTGGCCAGAATTTCTTAGTTATAGCCGGTCGAATAACCTTGAATTTTATGGCTGGGTGTAATCGCGCAAAATCGTAAAAGACCGGCAAGTGTCGCTTGATCTCTTGTTTTCTAGAACCTGGAAGAAGCGCTACGAATTCTGCCCCAGTAGCGACTTTATCTCTATATTTATATGCTAATGGATTGCCCACGTAGGTAATA
>DMQR01000087.1 GCA_003455605.1 Cryomorphaceae bacterium
CGCAGATAGCGTATTTGTTATGGATAACGACAGCGTTAGCTATTCCTTTGTTATGGTTAGCGGACTGCCGACAGAACAAGTTTGGAGAACGTCTTTCATGCAAATCCCAGCGGACAGTAGCTACTGGGCGGATATTGATTTAGAGCTTACCCTGATTAAATAATAATGGCGAGAGTACTGACAGGCATTCAAAGTTCGGGCAGACAGCATCTAGGAAACATCTTGGGCGCCATCCGTCCGGCAATTGAAATGAGCAAGGACCCGAACAACGAAGCGTATTTGTTTATTGCGGACCTGCACAGCTTAACCACAGTGAAAGACCCGGAGGTGCGTCGTGAGAACCTGTTGGCCACAGCGGCTGCCTGGCTGGCTTGTGGACTAGACCCAGAGAAAGCGGTTTTCTACGCTCAGAGTGATTTGCCGGAATGTACAGAGCTTACTTGGTACTTAAACTGTTTTACGCCATATCCGATGTTGGCGAATGCACACAGCTTCAAGGATAAAAGCGATAATCTTAGTGACGTAAATGCGGGGTTGTTCGACTACCCAGTATTGATGGCATCGGACATCTTATTGTATGATGCGCATATCGTTCCGGTGGGCAAGGATCAGAAGCAACATGTGGAAATCACGAGAGATTTGGCCTCCAGCTTCAACTATAAGTATGGCGAGACCTTTATATTGCCAGAATCCAAAATCTCAGAATCTGTGATGACCATACCAGGAACAGATGGTCGCAAGATGAGCAAGAGCTACGGCAATGTAATCGATTTGTTCTTACCTAAGAAAGAGCTTAAGAAGCAGATCATGGGGATACAAACAGATTCTACCCCATTGGAAGACCCCAAGGATCCTGAGATCTGTAATGTTTTTTCCATCTACAAGGTTTTGGCGTTGCCAGCACAAATAGAAGAATTAGCTGCCAATTACCGTGGAGGAAACTTCGGTTATGGTCACGCGAAGACAGCCTTGTTTGAGCTTATCCTCGAGGAGTTTGCTGAGGCGCGCGAGAAATTTGACCACTATAAGGCACATCCTGAAGAGGTGGCTTCAGCCCTTAAGATGGGCGCCGAGAAGGCACGCCCTGTGGCACAGGAAACGCTGTCCCGCGTTCGTGGCAAACTAGGGTTTTAAGCGGTGAAGTTATTTAGTTACATCCATCACATCTGGTATTATTTTGCGGCCTTTGCCACTATTGTCGTGCTATTGCCGGCTTTGTTGTGGACGGCGCGTCCCGGAGGGGACTACAAATACTTTTTCAAAGTGGCAAAGGTGTGGTCATGGATGTATTTAGTACTCATGGGGGTATGGCCAAGGCCAGGTAAATACAAAATGAAGCATCAAGGACCTGTAGTTCTTTCACCGAATCACGGCTCAGATCTAGATATTCCGATGACCTTCCTGGCCTCACCAACTCCGGTGGTTTTTATGGGAAAAGCAGAGCTCTTGAAACTACCATTGTTCGGGTATTTCTTCAAGCAGACTTCTATTGCAGTAGACCGCAGTTCCTTTGGCGGCCGTAAGCAGGCCATACGCGATGCGGACCAGAAGATCAAGGAGGGCTACAGTGTGTGTATTTATCCAGAGGGAGGTATTCCGCCACAAGACCAATTATTACGCGCGTTCAAGGCCGGAGCTTTCAAGCTCGCGGTGGAGAACAAAGTACCGGTGGTGTTGATGAGTATATATCAGAATAAGTTCAGATTAGGTGATTGGGGTCAGCCTTCCAGTATAGGCCCAGTGGATACCAAAGTATTGGGTGAGTTTTGGGCAGATGAGAAGGCTGAGGATGTTATTGAAGAGCTCAGTGACCGTTGCTATATAGCGCTGGCAACAGACTTAAAAAATCACGGCCACACCGGCAAACTTGCCTTACCTTTGTCGTAAATCATTGGATGGATGGAAATCACCAGAGAACAAATCAAACACTTGGCGCATTTGAGTCGCTTGGAGTTGTCGGAAGCAGAGCTTGACGCGATGCAGGGCGACATGACCAAGATTTTGGACTTTGTCGCTAAGATTGAATCCCTCGACCTACAAGGCGTAGCACCACTGACGCAGATGAGTAAATCCGTTGATGTGATGCGTGAAGATAAGGAGGCCAATATGATTAGCAAGGAAGATGCGCTGAAGAACGCACCGGACTCAAATTCGGATTATTTCCGTGTGCCCAAGTTTGGGAAGAAGGCCTAAACCTTTACCTTTCCTAGGCGTTAGTCCAAAAACGCCATTTAACCATGATTATTACCATCATTCAAGGCGGTCCTAGAGCACAGTCTCAAACGGCCACAGTCGCCACTTATTTAGCCGCCCAGCTCTGTGCCAACCCGGACGTGAGTAAAGTCGAATTTTTGGATATAAGAGAATATAACTTTCCGGTATATGGTGCCGGATCCCCTGGAAAAGACCGTCTCGAAGACTTTCGAACTGCCCTTCAGCATGCGGATGGCATCCTCATTGTTTCTCCTGAATACAATGGGCGCATGCCTGGAGCGTTAAAGAATACCTTAGACTATTTCCGTCCTGAATATACTAAGAAGCCTATGGGTGTGGTTACGGTTTCCTCCGGTCCCTTTGGCGGCATCAATGCCTTGCATGATTTGCACGCTTGGATGATGTATGTTGGGTCTGTACCACTCTCTTCAAAGCTACTTGTGAGTAACGTTGGTAATTTGTTCAATGAGGACGGTGAGCCACAAGAATACCATTTCAACAAAAACTATCCGAAATACCTGAGTGACTTTATGTGGCTGGTTCGGAAAATACGTTCCTAACAGGTGGCAGCCCAGCCACAAGTCTTGCAACACTGTAGGTCTTGGTTTTCAGATCAAGGCTGGTTGCCTTTTACTTTTCAAATCCAGGCTTGGAGCGCTCTATTGAGCGGCGAGAGTGGTATGGTTAATGCACCTACGGGAAGCGGGAAGACCTACTCTCTGTTGTTGCCGGCTATCGCGCGTGGGCTGCATGAGCCCGCCAAAGGTTGTCAAATTATTTGGATCACTCCCATCCGGGCGTTGGCGAAAGAAATTGCACAGAGCGCGGAGCGGGCGGTGCAAGGTATGGGCAGTGATTGGCGTGTAGAAATACGTACTGGGGACACGTCTCAAAAGATCAAGCAGCGCCAGAAAAAGGAGCTACCGGAAATCCTCATCACCACCCCCGAAAGCATTCATGTGATGTTCACTCAGAAGGGCCACGAGAGGCTATTTAAGCACCTACAGGCGGTAGTTTTGGACGAATGGCACGAGTTGATGGGCAGCAAAAGAGCGGTACAATGTGAGCTTTTATTGGCCCGATTCCGTGCGCTCAACCCCGCCATGCAAACTTGGGGCATTAGCGCTACCATAGGAAATATGGCGGAAAGCATGGATGTTCTACTGGGCCCTAATCCTCCTAAGCCTGGGCAGTGGGTTGTGGCGGATATTGAAAAGGATTTGGTCGTTGAGGCCGTGCTGCCCGAAGAGGTGGAGACCCTGCCTTGGGCCGGGCATTTGGGCCTTCGTTTGTTGGACCAAGTCGTTCCGCTCATCTATGAAAATGAAAGCACCCTCATTTTCACCAATACGAGAGCACAGGCGGAGATATGGTTTCAGAAGTTATTGGAGGCCGATCCGTCGCTGGCGGGGGTATTGGCCATGCACCATAGTGCGATTTCCCGGGAGATGCGCACTTGGGTGGAAGAAGCCTTGTACGACGGACGATTAAAGGCGGTGGTGTGCACCTCCTCCTTGGATCTAGGCGTAGACTTTCGACCGGTGGATTGCGTGGTGCAGATTGGCTCGCCGAAGGGCGTGAGCAGGTTCGTGCAGCGTGCGGGCCGAAGCGGCCACCGACCGGGCGCTACCTCGAAGATATTTTTTGTGCCTACCCACAGTTTGGAATTGATTGAATGTGCCGCGTTACGTAAGGCTATTGACACGAAGACCAACGAGGACCGTATGCCGTATTTACGAAGCATGGATGTGTTGATACAGTATTTGGTTACCCGCGCCGTGGGCGGTGGGTTTGTGGCTGATGAGCTGTGGCAAGAGGTCCGCGAAACGGTGAGCTTCATGTCGCTCAGTTATGAGGAGTGGCTGTGGTGTTTGGATTTTGTAGTGCGCGGCGGCGATACGTTAAGCGGATACGACGACTACCACAAGGTGGTTGTGGAAGAGGGCGTGCACAAGGTGATTTCGAAAAAAGTCGCAATGCGCCACAAGTTCGGTATAGGCACCATCGTCAGTGGAGCGCTGGTCAAGGTGAAGCTGCAGCGTGGAAAGGTATTGGGCCAAGTAGAGGAATACTTCGTCTCTCGTTTGAGCATAGGGGAACGGTTTTGGTTTGCGGGCCAATGCCTCGAGCTCGTTTGGTTCCAAGGCATAGAAGTGAGGGTTCGCCCGGCTAAAAACGCCAAAGGTGCGGTGCCCAGTTATATGGGCGGGAGGATGCCGCTCAGTGCAGAATTGGGCCGATACCTAAGAGAAAAAATCGAAGAATCGGCCACCAAAAATTCGTTTGAAGATCCAGAGCTTGCGCTTATTCAACCCATCATTCGTCTACAAAAGGAACGCAGCATTGTGCCGAATCGCAACCAATTCCTCATGGAATACCTCGAGGACGATGAGGGCTACCACCTTTTTGTATATCCCTTCGAAGGCCGACTAGCCCACGAAGGCATGGCCCTGCTGATTGGCCACCGCTTAGGCCACTTTGGATCGCAGACCTTCTCCATTGCGATGAATGACTACGGCTTTGAGCTCTTGAGCGACCAACCTATTTCCATTCAGGACGCCCTGGACAGCGACATCTTCAGTACTGACTACCTTCGTTCGGACCTCTCGAGCAGCCTCAACGAAAGCGAGCTGACACAACGCAGGTTCCGCGATATTGCCCAAATTTCCGGCTTGCTCTTTACTGGCTACCCCGGCAAGAACATGAGCACGAAGCAGCTGCAGAGCTCTACTAAGCTTATGTATGAGGTCTTCCGCGACTACGACCCGGACAACCTTTTGTTACGACAAGCCCAAGAGGAGGTTCACGAGTTCCAGTTGGAGGAAGCGCGTATTCGGGCGGCTTTGGAGCGTATAGCGCAGCAGGAATGGGTTCTAAATCACATCGATGCCCCAACCCCGTTGGCCTTCCCCATTTTAGTGGACAGGTTGCGCGAGACCATGTCGAACGAGTCGTTGGTGTCGCGGATACAGAGAATGCAATTAGACTTTGGATAATATGAGATCCGGGCTCTTCAGGCGCCCGGATCTTACAGAACCCCCCAAGGGGTTTAAGGAATATTATGTTTTAATTTACCCCTGACCGTTGCCGAATGGTGAAGCAGCGGCATTGTAGCGTTGGTAGAAGTTCTGTACGCTATCGTTGTTGTCGTGCATCTGTACGTTGCGCAATAGCATTTGGTAGAACTGCAGGTTCGTGCGCCATTCGTTGGAGGCGGCACGCTTGTCCTTACGGTCAAACGCGGCATAGAAGGCGAGCTCGTCGTCCAACCGATCCGCAAAAGCCCATGTCAATTCACGCGCCTTTTCCGTTGCTCCAGCCTTGTAGTAGGCATCGATAATGCCGAAGACGAAGTAGTTATAGCCAAATTTCTCCACGGGCATTTTCTCCATGGCGAAGTCGAGGGCTTCAACTGCTTTATCATTCTCTCCTTCTGTGACCAATTCGTTGGCCAGGCGACCAAAGATGGTGCGCAGGTTGTAGCTTAATCGACGGTTGGTTTCATCTAGATATACATCCGGAAGCTCCATGTTTCCGTACTCAAACTTGTTGAGCAGGTTGTCGTACATGATATCTGTATCCACGCGGCCGTAGTCTATGCCTTGGGTATTAGACGGGTAGTACTGAGGAACAAATCTGTATGCCATACCCTCCAAGCGGAAGTAGTCGTTCAACCAGAAGTAGGCCTTCGGACTGTTCCCCACGGTGATGGAGAAGTAGATAGGACGCTCCCAATTATTATTGGCGATCAAGTCAATGACCATCAAATCACGTTTGGTGATGACGTTCGCTTTCCAGTTCCAATCGATGTAATCAACGACACTTGCGCTATCGGCAACATCTACAACGCCATTGGCGAAGACAGCTTCTTTATCTATGTTAATGCGGAAGTTTTTCTGTGGGAACAATGGCAGTTCTTTGCCGCCGCTCGCCTTGAATTTTACTTGGCTGTCGTCTCGCTTGGTGAATTGGATAAAATCCTTAACATTCCAACGTCCTTTCACCCCTAGGTCGCGGTAGTACAATACATCCCGCGTTCCTTGCACGTATTGGTTCCAGTCAAACGAGAATGGCACGGCTTCGCCATCGTAGGCCTTGCGGCGCTGCTGGTCAATGTACCAGTCGGTGTTCAACAAACTTAGATTGACAATGCGCACGTCCGTGCGGTAGCCTTCCACCTCTTGTACGTACCACAACGGGAACGTATCATTATCTCCATTTGTGAAGAGGATGGCGTTAGGCTCACAACTGTCAAGGTAAGCCTTAGCGATATCGCGCGCAGTATAGCGGTTTGAACGGTTGTGATCATCCCAGTTTTCTGCCGCCATGCGCACAGGTACAGCAAGCATGGCAGTCCCAATGACGAGGTAAGAGGCCACCTGTGGGCTCATCTTTGCGCGAAGGACATCCCATAATCCTAAAGCTCCTAGTCCTATCCAAATGGCATAGGCATAGAACGACCCTACAAAGGCGTAATCACGTTCCCGCGGTTCGAACGGTTTGTGGTTGGTATAGACCACAATGGCAATACCTGTGAGGAGGAAAAAGAGCGTCACGGCCCATGCATCCTTGTTATTTTTCTTGTATTGGTAGTAGAGCCCGAAGATTCCCAAAAGGAAGGGCAACATGAAATAGGTGTTGCGCGACGGATTATTTTTCCAGTGGTCGGGCAGGTTGTCTTGGTTGCCAAGTCTCATACTGTCCAAGAATGGAATACCGGTGATCCAGTTCCCTTTAGAGATTTCGTAGCGGTGCTGTTCGTCGTTTTGACGTCCGCTGTAGTTCCACATGAAGTAGCGGAACCACATCTTACCTATTTGGTATTCAAAGAAGAACCTCACGTGCTGCGCAAAAGTGATGGGCGCTTCAGGATCTTTGATGTCCATGATGTTAATGTAGTTCTGGCGGTATTGTGGATCATCATTCCAAATACGTGGAAAGAAGCCCTTGTACCTAGGATCGTAGTTCGGCACACTTCCTTTTTTATCATCAGTTAACAGGTATTTACCGTCGATAGTGAGGTTGCCGCCGTTGGCCAAGACATAAGCTTCGGCCTCTGTCTTCAACTTGAACGAGGTCATTTGCTTAGGCCCGTTCATCACCGCATATCCGCGCTGGTATACTGGCTTGCCATCATCAAACGGGTTGCTGCGATCGTACGGCGCGTTGAAGGACTTTCCATAGAGAATGGGCCAATCACCATATTGCTCACGGTTGTAGTATGCTAAAAGTGACATTGCATCTTCCGGGTTGTTCTCGTCAATTGGCGTATTCGCATTCGAACGAATGGCCAACATGATGAAGGTAGAGTATCCCATTACGATCAACATGACACCAATAATAGCCTGCTGGTAAAGCGGCTTGTTCTTCTTCTGTGCCCACATAATCCCGAATACCAAGGCCGCGGTGAGGATGAGGAAGGCAGCAATAGTTCCCGAGTGGAACGGCAAACCGAAGTTGTTTACGAAGTTAATTTCCAAGGTACTGAACAACTTCAACACGATAGGAATGATAAAGGCAAAGACCAATCCCAGTACAGCAATGCTCGCCCCATTGGCGATGATAAATCCGTTACGGGTTGGGTTAGGATATTTTTTGAAGTAGTAGATCATTCCAATGGCCGGAATGGTCAAGAACACTAGGATGTGTACTCCCACGGAAAGACCTACAAGGTAGGCAATGAGCAACAACCATTTGTTCGCATAAGGATCGTGATCTACGGCTTGCTCCCACTTGAGCACTGCCCAAAAAGCGGCAGCAGTAAAGAAGGAGCTCATGGCATAAACTTCCCCCTCTACAGCCGAGAACCAAAAGCTGTCAGAGAATGTGTAGGCCAATGCACCCACTGCACCTGCTCCCAATATAGCGATGGTACCGGCGTTGTCCAATTTATCTTGTCCTCCCAAAAGCTTTACACCCAACGCCGTAATGGTCCAGAATAAGAATAGAATACTGAACGATGAGCTCAATGCGCTCAACGCGTTCACCATCAAGGCCTGGCTATCTGGATTAGCAGCGAATTGGCCAAACAAATTCCCCATCAATTGGAAGAATGGTGCACCCGGAGGGTGACCTACTTGAAGCTTTACCGAGGTTGCTATGTATTCCCCACAATCCCAGAAGCTGGTCGTAGGTTCTATAGTCATAAAATACGTGGTGGTGGCGATGGCAAATACTGCCCATCCGAACACATTATTGAGCTTTTTGTAATTCACTGATTCTCTGCTTTTTGATCTTTTGTCGTGAAAGACCGGGTGTAATCGCCTCGAAAATAAGAAAAACGAACGCCCTATTGGGCTTAGGGAATGTTAAACCGCGAAAATTTTCTTTATCCTTTTTTGAGTAATACCAATTGCAGTATATTTGGCGTCCCAAATGGGAACGATTGCCCGATAGTGTAATGGCAACACACCGGTTTTTGGTACCGTTATTCTAGGTTCGAGTCCTAGTCGGGTAACATTAAAAGCCCTTCACGAGAGTGAGGGGCTTATTTTATGCCTTGCGACCTGAGTGCACTCAAGGGAGAAGGGGATAAAATAAGCCCACAATGCCGCGCGTTGAAGGGGGTTATTGAGAAGACACCCAGGACCGCGAGGTGCATGCCTCGCAATCCTAGTTCAACGAGAATCCAACGGTAATGGACCCCAAGTATACTTGTTCTTGAAAGTAATTGTCTTTGAAGAACGGAAGCTGCTCAAGTTTCCCGGTTATCTTTAATTTTTTATAGCCCAATTGTCCCACGAGCGCATAACTAAGGAGGCGCGTATGAAAGCTATTGGTGCGGCTTTCGGTGTAGAAATCTCCATCCATATCGGCTCCATAATATGTGGCTCGGCTGAGGTAGCGAATACGCCCCATAAACCCAAGTCCAACATTAAGGCCTTTGTCAAAGGAGCCTTTAGGACTAAAATCAAGATGTAATATGGCAGGCACATCAAAGGTGTTTATGTTCCATTTACTTCTGCGCACATTGCTTAATCCTGAAATAGGGACCAAGTTTGCTGCCCCGAACATCATAGGGTCTTTATCAATGGTCAACCCGTTTTTGAAGCTGAGTACGCCAGCCCCAATGCCTAATCCCGTTTCAAACTGCACAGGGGATTTAGCCCCTCCGACGCGTCGTTTCTGACCGAAGAAAAATCGGGTTTCCCATGAAAGACTGGCATTTATGTTGTCCATTGCGGATGCCATGCTTCGGTCGCTGAGGACAAGAGAATTCGGTCCAAGGTGGAAGCCAAATACACCAACCTTGGTTTTTGGGGTTTCATCGAAAAAGCCGGAAACGTCGAAATCGAGTTCCTCAAATGTGGTATCGTATTGTTCGGTCGGGTACTGGGCAGAATCGGGCCCAGAATAGGCGGCAGAAAAATCGTCATTCCAGCTTAAGACCTCTTCGGTTGCCTCGGTTTCGGTGTAAACAGTATCCGTAAATGTAGCTTGTTGGGGTAATACAAATCGTGCTTCTCCCGACGACTCTTGTGCAGCAATAAGAGTAGAAAGCGCAAGAGTAGAGAAAAGAAAGCAGGTTTTCATAGGATTGTTAGGTTAATATTGATTGGAACGACAAGTGCCGCCTGATAAAAAAGTACTTTTGCTAAAGATATGGCAAGAAAGCACAATAAACGGGCAAAAAAACGCTCGACCAGCATAGATATCAAGGCCTATGCCCAAGCGCTAGAAGGCGTTTTTAAAAAATACCCAACCCGTAAATTCAATTACAAGCAGCTCGCAGCCCAGTTGGGTTACAAGCCGACCATGGTCAAAGCCAAGATCGAAATGGCCTTGTCGGATATGGAGCGCAACGGCACTATTTTGATGGTGGATCGCGGCAAGTACAAGCTCAAATACAACGCGGTTTATACTGTAGGAGTGGTGGATATGGCGGGGAACGGGAACGCCTACGTTTTGAGCCCGGATACGGAAGC
>DMQR01000094.1 GCA_003455605.1 Cryomorphaceae bacterium
CCTGTAAGTAGTATACGGTCATTTTTATTCTCACATGATAGAACCCCTCCTCTTTGGGATAGTTGAAAGGCCTTTAATTCCTTCTTTTGTAACCGTGAAGACCAAAAAGGTACAAGAGAACAGTGAGATGAGCCAGTTACTGGATCCTCTAGAATTAATGCTTGTGGAGTAAAGAAACGTGAAACAAAATCACAGTTCTCTCCTTTTGCTGTGACGATAACTCCACCTGTTCCAAGACTGACCTTGTCAAAGTGTTGTCGATTGATTTTGATATTCTTGATTTGCTCTTCGCTTTCAAATAACAACAAATAATCACGAGATTTAAGCACTTCTAATGGTTGAAAATTTAATGAGGATTTAATAAAGATTGGTAATGTCGCCGTAATAGGAGGACGTGAAGGCAAATCTAGAGAGTATAAACCATTGTTTACCGATACTGTCAATGTGCCGCTTAGGGTTTCAAAGTGAATGGTGCCTTTTGGATAGTTTAAAAGTGATTTCATGCAATGAGCCGTAGCTAATGTAGCATGTCCGCACAAATCCATTTCTAACTCAGGAGTGAACCAACGCAACTTAACAGATTTACCATTATCAATAAAAAAAGCTGTTTCTGAAACCGAATTTTCTTTAGCTATTTTTAGTAAAGTATTCTCAGGTAACCATTCTTTGAGAGGAATAACACATGCAGGATTCCCTCCAAATACTTTATCCGTAAATGCGTCAATTTGATAGATATCAAGCTCCATTAGAAGAATAATTAATTGCGAGCACGAGCGCTAGATTTATTATTTATACTTGTTAAAAGTAAATTTTTTAGTCCAAGGTGTAGGAGCTTCGAAATACTGTGGAGAATCATCAATGGGCTCAGGTAATTTGATTTTCCATGCATGTAACTCAATGGAATTGGTAGCAATTTTAGATCCACCGTATTTCTCGTCGCCGATAATAGGACAGCCGATGTGGCTGAGCTGTGCACGAATTTGATGGAAACGCCCCGTTGTTGGCTTGATCTCCAGCAGGGCACCATACTCATTAACTTCTAAGGTACGGTAGTTTAGGCGGACTGGTTTTGTGCCACTCTTAGCATGGTTGTATACCAGAGATTTCTTTGTGGCTTTATCGGTAAAGAGATGGTGTTCTAAAATGCCTTTTGAGGGGCTTGGTGGCGTCGAGGTAATTGCCAGGTAGGTTTTTTGAATCTTTCGATCTGCGAACCATTGGTTAAGTTGCTTGAGAGTACTTTTCTTTTTCGCGAAGATGAGCAGGCCACTGGTTACCCGGTCAAGGCGATGAGCGACTCCTACGTATGGAGTTTTAGGTCCTTGGCCCAGGTAGTGGTGAATTTGGCTCTCAGCGGATAGGGGTTCGAACGGATTTTGCTCGGTGATGATGCCCGATTCTTTATTTATGATGATAAACGCATTAGATTCAAAAACGATTTCGGGTGTATTCATTTGCTAAAATTACCGCCTTTTTACTTGGGCTGAGCAGAAGTGCGTGAAAGAGTTAATGTATTTTAGCTAGCAGATTAAGGTCACACATGAAACTAAATACTCGCGAAATCCCCTATAAGTTTCGTCATTTCTACTGGAACAAGTATGTTTTGAAACGCTTCAAGAAGGAGCGCTTTTTCATGTCCTACAGTTACCGCTATAAGGCCATTTGGTTTCGCAATTACAAGGTGGCTTCGCGAACCATTAATAATTACCTCACCGCAGACAGCAAGCCGGGGTCGTTGATTTACGGTTCGGCCATGCCTTATTCGAAGTGGATGGTGCGGAACTTTTACAAGTTTGCCTTTGTGCGCAATCCAGAAGAGAAGTTTATCAGTTGTTGGAAGGATAAGGTGACGGTGCAGAACTACTTCAGGTTTACCCCCGAGGAGCACGTCCGTATGCAAGATTTTGACCTGTTTTTGACCTGGGTAGAAGGTCAAGATGTGACCAAGTGCGACGAGCATTTACGAGCACAGACCTCCATCATCGATATCCCAAATATGGATTTTATCGGTAGGTTCGAAAACTTTGATAAGGACTTCGCTAAGGTGGCAGAAAAATTGGGTACGCCTTATGAAAAAGAGGTGAAGCTCAATGTGAATCAATCCAAGAAAAAAGTGGAGCTCACCGACGATCAGCGCCGTAGGTTAAAAGCTTTGTACCGCAAAGATTATGAGGCGTTTTACCCGGAGTTGTTGATTGATTAACGGCCGTAGTATTTGTCGACGAGTGGCACTAGGGACTTATCGTACACCTGCTTTTCCTTCTTCTTCCTACTCTTGTTGACTGGTGTGTCTAGTACGCGCTGCACACTGCGTTCATCGGCACTAAAGTTTAGCCAATTCAAGATGCGCATGGCCTCTTCTTTGTTGGAGAACAGGTCTTCTGAGCGCACAGTTAGGGTGCGATCTTTACCTGGGCCAGCTTTGAATTCATCGATAAAGGAATTTGTCGTATTCCAAAGCCAAGCAATCTTATCAGGGCGGCTCTCAATGTCCAGGGATTCCGGTGGAGTGATACGGCCTTCGTCGGTGATGGTTTTACCTGTGTACCAATTCCTTTGAATGCCCGAAGACACAAATGAATCCGGATGCCGCAGCAAGTGAATGAACTTCGCCTTTGGGAATATTTCCGCAATAGCGGGGGCGAAGAAGGTCAATCTATTGTTGGTTTCTACATAGCGCAATCCTCGTAATTTG
>DMQR01000163.1 GCA_003455605.1 Cryomorphaceae bacterium
GCAGCATCTAATGCTAGAGAAATTTGTTCAGATGGTTTGTAGCCAGCTTCTGCAATTGAAAGCATTATTTCATCTAAAACTTCTTTTGATGATTTAAAGTTTGGAGCGAAACCACCTTCATCACCAACGTTTGTAGAATATCCTTTAGTCTTCAATACTTTCTTCAAGTTGTGGAATACCTCGGTACCCATGCGCAATGCTTGGCTGAAAGACTCAGCTCCAAACGGCATTACCATAAACTCCTGGAAATCGATAGAGTTATCAGCATGGGATCCACCATTCAAGATGTTCATCATTGGAACCGGCAACGTACAAGCATTAACACCACCTATATAGCGGTATAAAGGCTGCCCTGTGCTTTCTGCAGCCGCTTTAGCAACAGCCAAAGACACTGCGAGAATAGCATTAGCTCCTAGCTTCCCTTTGTTGTCAGTTCCATCTAGATCCAGCATGATTTGGTCGATGGTAGCTTGTTCTGTAACGATTTCACCTTCCAATTCCGGTCCAATGATATCATTCACATTATCGACGGCCTTCAATACGCTTTTACCCATGTAGTTAGATGGGTCGTCATCACGTAATTCAACGGCTTCATGAATACCCGTAGAAGCACCAGAAGGAACAGCCGCACGGCCAATAGCACCAGAAGAAGTAATTACATCAACTTCAACAGTGGGGTTACCACGAGAATCTAAAATTTGTCTTGCATGAACATGCGTAATAATAGACATAAGTTTTTCAGTTTAGAGTATTAGTTCAGAGTTAATTCGCAGAAGTGTGGTTCTTAATATCTTCTATGAATTGGTCAAATAAGTATCTGCTATCGTGTGGTCCTGGAGAAGCCTCAGGGTGGTACTGTACCGAGAAACACTTTGCATCTGTTCTTTTTATTCCAGCTACCGTTTGGTCGTTCAAGTGGATATGAGTCAAGGCAACGTTGTCCGCACCTTCAACATCCTCAATCTTCACTACAAAACCGTGATTCTGAGAGGTAATCTCCCCTAATCCCGTCTCCAAATTTTTTACTGGGTGATTAATTCCACGGTGGCCATTAAACATTTTATACGTGCTCAATCCACTTGCTAATGCAATCATTTGATGGCCAAGACAAATCCCAAATACAGGAAGGCCAGAGGCAATTCCTTTAACTACTTCTGCCACAACCTCTGGTGAAGCCGCTGGATCACCAGGGCCATTTGAAAAAAACAAGCCATTGGGATTCCATGCCATCATCTCTTCCGTAGAGGTGTCGTGAGGAAATACCTTAACACGTGCACCACGATCTGTCATGCAACGAACAATGTTGTTTTTAATACCTAAATCCAATGCCGCAATACGCACTTCACTGTCCTCAGGCCCTACTTCATACGACTCTTTGGTACTCACCACCGGTGCAAGGGCAAGACCTTCCATTGAAGGACAATTGGCCAATTCTACCTTCAATGCATCCACATCATTAATTTCAGTTGAAATAATTGCATTCATCGCTCCGGCATCTCGAATGTGACGCACTAGTGCACGTGTATCGATATCTGCAATTACCACTTTATTTTGCTTCTCGAAGTAACCATAAAGGCTATCACTTTTGCTAGCGCGTGAAGCAAAATCGCTAAAGTTTTTTGTAATTAAGCCTGCGATTTGAATATTCCCACTCTCCACTTCGTCCGTATGAACACCGTAGTTACCGATATGAGATGTCGCCATCACCATCAACTGACCAAAATAAGAGGGGTCAGTGAATATCTCTTGGTAACCGGTCATACCTGTATTGAAACAAATCTCACCATAGGCCGTCCCATCCAATCCGGTAGATGACCCATAGAATACCGTACCATCTTCAAGTAATAAAATCGCTTTTTGCGTGGCTTCTTTCATGTGTGTAGTTGTATTCAAAAAAAAGGAGAATAAGGCCGAGCCTTATTCCCCCAAAGTTAATTAACAATGACCTATTTGGTGCATTATATCTTCTTATTCAGCAGATTCCTCTTTTGCTTCTAACGCTGGAGCTTCTTCAGCAACTTCTACTACTGCCGCCTTGTCAGCAGGAGGCTCGGATGTTGTAGCTTTCGTGCGACGGCTACGACGAGTGGTTTTCTTCTTCTCATCTTGACCGTAAATTTCATTGAAGTCTACTAATTCCATCAAACACATCTCAGCATTATCACCCAAACGGTTACCGGTTCTAATAATACGAGTGTAACCTCCTGGACGATCGCCAACTTTAGGAGCAACGACAGCAAATAGCTCAGTTACCGCTTCTTTTTGACGGAGTACAGAGAAAGCCACACGACGGTTATGTGTAGAGTTTTCTTTAGAACGCGTAATTAATGGTTCAACCACCTTACGTAATTCTTTGGCCTTTTGTACAGTCGTGTTGATGCGCTTGTGCTCAATTAATGAGCAAGCCATGTTACTCAACATAGCCTTTCTGTGCGCAGCCTTTCTACCTAGGTGATTTACTTTTTTACCGTGTCTCATGCTTATTCTTTGTCGAGCTTGTACTTAGAAATATCCATTCCGAAGCTCAAGTTTTTACTATCAACTAATTCTTCAAGTTCAGTCAATGATTTCTTACCGAAGTTGCGGAACTTCATCAAATCTGCTTTAGAGTAAGTGACCAAATCACCCAGTGTATCTACTTCAGCAGCTTTCAAACAATTCAATGCGCGTACGCTTAGGTCCATGTCGTGAAGTTTTGTCTTCAACAACTGGCGCATGTGCAACGCCTCTTCATCGTATGATTCAGCTTCAGAAGTTTCTTCATCTTCTAGACTGATACGTTCGTCACTGAACAACATGAAGTGATGAATCAAAATTTTTGCTGCTTCGGTCAAAGCGTCCTTTGGATGAATCGAACCATCAGTTTCAATTTCTAGGACCAATTTCTCGAAGTCAGTTTTCTGCTCAACACGGTAGTTTTCTACAGCGTATTTAGCATTCTTGATTGGTGTATAGATACTATCTAAAGCTATAGTTCCTAATGGAGCATCAACTTTTTTATTTGACTCAGCACCAACATATCCACGTCCTTTTTCGATGACCACTTCAAGAGTTAGGTTCACACCCGCATCCATGTTGCAGATTACCAAATCAGGATTCAATACTTGGAAAGCACTAATATGCGAAGCCAAATCGCCAGCCAACAACTGCTCTTTACCGGTTACAGAAAACTTAATTGTTTCCGTATCCATTCCATCAATCTGTTGTTTAAAACGGACTTGTTTCAAATTCAATACGATTTCAGTAACGTCTTCTACAACGCCATCAATGGTGCTGAATTCGTGGTCTATACCTTCAATTCTTAAGGAAGTCAAGGCAAAACCCTCCAAACCTGAGAGCAATACTCTTCGAAGCGCATTACCTACTGTGAGACCGTAACCGGGCTCTAAAGGTCTGAATTCGAACTGGCCACTAGTATCAGTGGACGCATTCATAATTACTTTATCGGGCTTTTGGAAATTAAGGATAGCCATATAATTGAGTATAAGGTGATTATTACTTTGAGTACAATTCGACGATCAATTGCTCTTTGATGTTCTCAGGGATTGCGTCACGTGAAGGAATATTTAGGAAAGTACCTTCCATTTTACTCTCGTTCCATTCCAACCATGGGTATTGACCTGAGTGACCAGTCAATGCATCCGCGATAACAGTCATTGACTTTGACTTTTCACGTACTGCAATAACATCACCCGGCTTAACAGTGATAGAAGGAATATTTGACACTTCACCGTTCAAGGTGATGTGACGGTGGCCTACCAATTGACGGGCCGCATCGCGCGTTCTACCCAATCCTAAACGGTAAACTACATTGTCCAAACGGCTCTCACATAGTTGTAACAACACATCACCCGTCTTGTCTTTACTACGAGAAGCTTTATCGAACATACGCGCAAATTGGCGCTCTAAAATACCGTAAGTGTATTTTGCTTTTTGCTTTTCCGCTAGTTGAACTGCGTATTCACTTTTCTTACCACGACGACGGTTATTACCGTGTTGCCCTGGTGGATATTTACGCTTTTCAAAAGAGCTGTCCGGGCCAAAGATTGGCTCACCCATACGGCGAGCGATCTTTGTTTTTGGTCCTGTATATCTT
>DMQR01000181.1:0-1539 GCA_003455605.1 Cryomorphaceae bacterium
AATGGCTGCCGCTGGTGAGTTGGAAAATAATGCCGAAGATCATGGAGGCGTTCGAGTCATTGCTGCACGAACGGCGATGGATACGGGTAGCTTGAAAGACATGGTCTTCAAACTAAAAGGACAAGGAAATACCTTGGTCATCTTCGCCAACGCTTGGGAAGGAAAAGCCACGGTAAGCATAGGGATTAGCGATGAAGTTGTGGGCGATAAAGGCTGGCACGCGGGTAATGCCGTTCGCGCCTTAGCACAGCATATCCAAGGCGGTGGTGGCGGTCAGCCTGCCTTCGCTACAGCCGGAGGAAAGAATCCAGAAGGATTGGATAAAGTATTGTCCGATTGGAAAAATCATTTTGTACTATGAAAATGTTGAAAAATTGGGTCTTTAGTCTAGCTATTTTATTGCCTGCCATCGCATGGGCACAATCGAAAAATGAAACGATCGAATACTTCACTGACGATGAGGTACGCGATACTCGTTTTTCGTTTCAATTAGTTTATGCGCCCGAATACGCCTCGCGCAGATTGGCATTGTATGAGCCCGTTCAGGACGGCAATGAAATCTATGCCCTGACTTCAGAAGATGCAGGTGCGATATACGGACAACGTATGGGGCTCATGACCTATTTCGAACTTCGCGAGATGTTCCATTTAGGCGTTGGATTCACCACCATCAACTCTGGTTTTATAACCAATGGTTTTGTGGCCTTCGATCAGAATGCCGTATTCCAGGATACCATAGCAAACCTTCCGGTAACGACCCGTTTTGAGGCTATTGCAGTACCCATCCAAATAATCTTCCACACGCAGATGAACGATGTTTGGGCCTTGCAAGTAGTACCTTCCTATGATTTAATTTTCATGCAAAAGATCGAACGTCAATGGGAGAGTAGTGCGCCGAACTATGCAACAGATGCTGTTACCGGAGCACTCGGTCTTATGTACCAGCGCGGTTCGCAAACCAAATACTACAATGGCTTCAATGGTGCCATTGGATTTGCCATAGGCAATGAATTTCGTGTGGCGAACGACCTCGTATTCATCTTACGCGGTGAATTCAGATTTGGTTTGTCGCCAATCAATAATGCAGATATCGGGCTTAGAGAGATTCCCTACAGCGTAGGTGGTTCGCTGGGTTTCCGATACTATTTATAAAAACACACTACATAAAAAAAGCCCGGGCATGCCCGGGCTTTTTTGTTTGGGATCGAAAATTTTATTCGGCGCTCGTGCTGTCCACTGCTTCTTCAGCAGCTTCTTCTTCGCTAGGCGTTTCGCGACTCTCGTTGAGCATATTTACCATTCGCTCGGTAATGTCGAAATCGGTATTGGCATAGATAATTTGTCCGCCCTCTTCATAGAGTAGGATGAAATCTAGGTTGAGTTCATCTTTCAATACGGCGATGGCCTTGTCCATATCTGCCTTGAGCATGTTGGTAAGGTCGGCTTGCTTGCGTAATAATTGGTCCTGTGCAGCTTGCTCCACTTGCAGGTACTGTTGTTGTACTCGCATAAGATCTGCTTCATTTGCTTCGCGTTGAC
>DMQR01000181.1:1769-4588 GCA_003455605.1 Cryomorphaceae bacterium
GGCTTGCTTGCGTAATAATTGGTCTTGCGCTGCCTGCTCTACTTGCAGGTACTGCTGTTGCACACGCATAAGATCTGCTTCATTGGCTTCGCGCTGACGAGCACTCATCTTAGGCGCCTCTTGCTGGTACAGCGTAATGTTCTCTTGCAAGGTTTGCTGGCGANNCGACGCTGAAGGTCTTCGACAAGCACCTTTTCTTCTTCAATAAGCTCAAGGGCCAATTCTTCAAAGTATTCATATTGACTCTGCAATGAGTCGATGCGTACATACGCGAGGCGAATACCACTATCTGTATTTTCTATTGCAGCAGGCTGCGAACAGCTCGCCGTCATGGATACGCCTACAGCGGTCAAAAAGAACTTTTTCATTTTAAAAATCTAGGTTGTTAAATCCGTTTTCGTCTACGAGCTTCGGTACAGTCACCTTCAAATTCGGGGTGCGTCGCATCTCGCGCTCGATCGCGAATATAGCTTCTTTATTTCGAGCCCACGACCTTCTCGCGATACCATTGTTTACATCGTACAGGAGCATGTTTTCGAGCTTGCGCTCTGCTTTAGCTGAGCCGTCAAGCAACATTCCGAATCCGCCGTTTATCACTTCACCCCATCCAACGCCACCGCCATTGTGAATGCTCACCCAGGTAGCGCCACGGAAGCTGTCGCCAATAACGTTTTGGATGGCCATATCTGCAGTAAAGCAGGATCCGTCGTAAATGTTCGAGGTTTCGCGGTACGGACTATCCGTACCACTGACATCGTGGTGGTCACGGCCCAATATCACAGGACCAATCTCGCCCGCAGCAATGGCCCTGTTGAAAGCACGTGCAATCTCTATGCGACCTTCGCTATCTGCGTAAAGGATGCGCGCTTGAGAGCCCACGACTAATTTATTTTCCTTCGCACCTTGGATCCAACGAATGTTATCGTCCATCTGCTGGCGAATTTCTTCCGGTGCCTTGTCCATGAGTCCTTTCAAGATTTCTTGGGCGATGGTATCTGTTTTATCTAAATCAGCCCCATCGCCACTAGCACATACCCAGCGGAACGGACCAAAGCCGTAGTCGAAACACATTGGGCCCATGATGTCTTGAACATAGGACGGGTAGCGGAAGTGCTCGCCGTCCGCAGCCATGATTTCTGCGCCGGCACGAGAGCTTTCCAATAAGAACGCATTGCCGTAATCAAAGAAGTACATGCCTTTTTCTACCAACGCATTGATTGCCTTCACGTGGCGCTTCAATGTCGCTTGGATGCGTACTTTGAATTCTTCAGGGTTACTGGCCATCATTTCGTTCGACTCCTCGTAGCTCATGCCCTGAGGGTAGTAGCCTCCGGCCCAAGGGTTATGTAAGGAGGTCTGGTCAGAACCGAGGTCGACGTGAACGTTGCGCTCTACCATGTGCTCCCACAGGTCTACAATGTTTCCAATGTAAGCGATGCTTCGTGCGCGTTTTGCCGCCTGGAACTCCAGAGCCATATCGATGGCCTCATCGGTGCTGGTGGTAATCTCGTCTACCCAGCCCTGCTCGTGACGCTTGTAGGCTGCCTTCGGGTTGATCTCTGCAGTGATGCTCACCACCCCAGCAATATTTCCTGCCTTAGGCTGCGCTCCTGACATACCGCCCAATCCCGCAGTGACAAATAGTTTTCCTTCCGGCCCAACGCTAGATTTCATGCGAGCAGCATTCAATACTGTGATGGTCGTTCCGTGTACGATTCCTTGTGGACCTATGTACATGTAAGAACCGGCCGTCATTTGACCGTATTGGGTAACGCCTAGGGCATTGAATTTTTCCCAATCGTCCGGCTGGCTGTAATTCGGAATCATCATTCCATTGGTCACGATTACGCGTGGTGCCTCTTTCGAGGAAGGAAAGAGGCCCATAGGGTGGCCGCTATACATGTGTAAGGTCTGCTCCTCAGTCATTTCGCTGAGGTATTTCATCGTTAAGAGGTATTGTGCCCAATTCTGGAACACCGCTCCATTACCGCCATAGGTAATCAGTTCTTCCGGGTGTTGCGCTACGGCCGGATCCAGATTGTTTTGTATCATCAACATGATGGCCGCTGCTTGAGGCGTCTTGCACGGGTATTCTTCAATCCCATGAGCATGCATGTCGTACGAAGGCTTGAATCGGTACATGTAAATGCGTCCAAATTCTTTGAGCTCTTCTAAAAATTCTGGGGCCAATTCCGCATGCCACTCCTTTGGAAAGTAGCGCAATGCATTTTCCAAGGCCAGACGCTTTTCGCCGGCACTCAGGATGTCTTTGCGCTTTGGAGCACGGTTTACTTCTGTGGGCACTTCGCGCTTCGGAGGGAGTTGGTTAGGGATCCCTTCGGCAATGGCGCGCTGAAATTCATTGATCGTTCTAGTCACGTATTCTGTAGGTTTTTTTATCGTATCCGTATGGGCAGTGCCTACAACCGCTTTGGCAACAATAGCCGCGCTTGAGGTGGTATTTCTCGGTGAAGATGATGAAGCCTTCGGGGCTTTTGTAGTAATCTTCAGGGTCCAAGTCTTTATTAAACATGTCCGATTTTGGAAATTTTGGGTGCTTCAAAGGTAAGGCTCCTTAGTTTTGTATCATGGATGCCACACCTTTGCCATTTTTAACACCTTCACCCGTACAAAAGTTGACGGTGAAACCGGAATTGGACCTGTACATCAAACGAGACGATCTCATCCATCCCATAGTCTCGGGCAACAAGTGGCGCAAGCTCCAAGGATTCTTCCAAATACTAAGCCTTGAAGAGCCAGTTATGACCTTTGGCGGCGCCTTTAGTAACCACTTGCCGGCCGCAGCCTTTGCTGCCAAG
>DMQR01000155.1:0-3411 GCA_003455605.1 Cryomorphaceae bacterium
GGTCGTCGCTCCGAAAATCGCTGCATCACCATAGGCATCCAACACCTGGTGCAGCTTGCGGTCCATAGGCGAAAATCCATAGGTGGACTCCTGTCGTGCCTTCGGCAAGAAGGTCTCCGGGAGTACAATTAAATCCACTCGATTTTCCCCAAGATGGGTTTGAAGTAAATTTCGGACCTTTTCGATTTGCTCGCCTTCCGGCATCTTCCACTTTTCGGTATACGCGTTGATATTTGGTTGGACCACTGCCACACTCAACCACCCAAAGGGTTTCTCGGTATGTGGCAAAGACCATAGGCTTATACTGGTTAAAACAGGTACTAAAAACAACAAAAGTGGACGATCTTTTCTCCATCGTCCCAACAACCACTCATAAGTAGCTATGGCCATTAGAAGTACCCAAAGTGTTCCGCCCGTGGCTCCCATCCACTGATACCATTGCACCAGTATGGGCAGGCCGTTAAACGTGTTTCCTAGATTTAGCCAAGGAAAGGCCAATCCCCAGTGGTCGTGTAGCTTTTCAAAAGCAATCCAGCTCGCAATGACCGGCAAGTAAGTCAATAGACTGAATCTTTCTATTCGCGGGAACTTGCGCCAAAGAATGGAAGCACGTACACCTAGCCACATGGCCGTAGCCATCAGAGCACCATTAATGAATACAGTCGCAATGACCCCTATAGGATGCGCATTAGCAATCCAGTAGGTAGTAGCGGCATTCCAAAGCGCCATGACGATATAGAGCTTCAAAAACTTTCTACCCGGACGGTGGGCTAATTCCAAAAGCAACACGTAAGCGGGTATGATCAACACCCCCAACATAGGGACATTCCAGGAAGCGACTAATAAAACCGTCGCGGCAAACATCATTTTCCAATCCGACCAAGGGTGTAGTTGAGACATAGTGCCAAAATAATGCATCTTTGCAGGGCATGAAACACATTCCAAATTTTTTAACGCTCGCCAACGCAATTTGCGGGATGATGGCCATCTATAACATCGTTAACACGAGCAATATAGGCCTTGCTATAGCTCTAATTGCTGCAGCAGCACTCTTTGATATGCTCGACGGCTGGGCTGCTCGAAAGGTGGGCGCCTCTTCTGAACTAGGCAAGCAGCTCGATTCCTTGGCCGACGTCATTTCCTTTGGGGCTACCTCTGGATTTTTATGGTCAAGTATTTTGGCTGATTATACCAACGTACCCCAACCCTGGGCCATGCTCGTGGGTGCAACCGTTACTGCCGCCAGCGTCTATCGTTTAGCGGCATTTAACCTTCAAGAGAACGAGGGAAAAGATTTTATCGGAATGCCGACCCCTGCCAATGCATTATTCGCTCTTGGCTTGTGGTCTTGGATGGGACGTTGGGACAATTGGGAATGGATCATGGCTTTGGAAGGCTCACAATTGTTACTATGGCATATAGCACTGGTCTCCATTGCCTTTTATACCATGTACTGGCAAAACGCTTCATTCCAAATACTTAGCCTCAAAGTAGGCGGCGATACTCGCCGTAAAATAGGGCAATACACGCTTGTTGGAATTTTAGCAATAATGATTCCTTTTTTTGGTGCACTGAGCATCTCAATTGTCGTATTTTTACTACCAATTGTTAGCGCCTTTGCCCTGAAAAGTAAGGCACAAGACCCATAAAAACTCAACGATGAAATTCAATGCTGAAATCAACGTGATGCCACTAAAGGCACTATTAGATCCTCAAGGAAAAACCGTAGGGGCAAACCTTAAAAACATTGGATTGGAAGCATTAACCAATGTGAGAATTGGCAAGCACATTACCGTAGAGGTAGAAGCAGATTCGAAGGAAGCTGCAGAGGCAATGGTGAAACAAGCGAGCGAAAAGCTCCTGATCAACCCTGTGATGGAGTCCTTTGACTTCGTCGTAACCCAGGCGTAAACACCACGCTTTGAACTTCTTAGCGCATTTACATTTAAGCCCGAACCTCTCCGAGGTTCGGGTTTTTAATTTCACCGCAGATGGCTTTAAAGGCCAAGGTTGGCGGGAAGGCTCCACCCCAGCCCAGAGGCTAGGCATCGACCTTCACCGGTTCATTGACCAATTCGCGGATGCGCACCCACTGAGTCTAGATACCAAGAAGTTACTCTACCCTAAAGTGGGAAAATATGCCCCGGTGGCCCTAGACTTGATGGGAGATTTTTTCCTACATCGCCATTGGAATTGGACCCAAAATTGCCCTACTCCTACGGCACCAGAATTCATTCAAATCTGCCTGGAAGATATCGCAGCCCACCAAAATCTTTTGGTCGGACGCGCCGCACATATGGCGCCGCACCTGTTTAAGGAAAATTGGCTGTTATCCTACCAAAGCATTGAAGGCTTGGCACGCGCCGCCGCAGGCATTGCCTACAGGTACCGCGGCGGGGAAGCTTTTGCGCACTACTTCAACACCACTCTTGAGAGTGAAATGGATCTGTATGAGCCATGGTTTTTACGGATGTATGGCGATTTACAACAGGCCGCCAAGAACTTCTACGAACAACACCCAGATTGGGGGCAACTTCAAGGCGGGAATATCATATGAGAACTTCACCCATCGTATCTTTGCCTAAACTTTTTCCAGCATGATTTACATCAAGCGTAAAGAACACTTCTGTGCAGCGCACAAATTGTGGAATGACAAATGGGACGCCGCGACTAATAAAAAGGTCTTCGGTAAATGTTCCAACGAGAACTACCACGGCCACAACTTCGAGCTGGAGGTCACCGTTCGTGGGGAAATCGACCCTGAAACAGGATTCGTGATGAACCTTTTTGACCTCAAACAAATCATTCGAGAGCACATTATCGATGTAGTCGACCACAAAAACTTGAATTTAGATATTGACTTTATGGCGGGCAAGCAGCCCACTGCGGAGATCATTGCCTATGAATTTTGGAACATCCTCGCGCCCAAAGTTGCTGAATATGGGGCGGAGTTGCACAAAATCAAATTAGCCGAAACACATAATAACATCATAGAATACTACGGAGAATGATCAAAGCCTATGTATTTCCGGGCCAAGGCGCCCAGTACCCAGGGATGGGAAAAGACTTGAACGATAACCACAAAGAAGCCCACGAGCTGTTCGAAACCGCCAACCGAGTGCTAGGTTTTGAATTGAGCAAAATCATGTTCGAAGGAACTGCGGACGAGCTCAAGCAAACCAAAGTTACCCAACCGGCCATCTTTACCATGAGCGTGATTATGGCAAAACTGTTGGGTAACGAATTCCAACCCGATATGGTGGCAGGCCACAGCTTGGGTGAATTTTCAGCCCTTTGCGCTGCCGGTGCGTTGAGCTTCACGGACGCCTTAACCTTGGTAAGTAAGCGTGCCATGGCGATGCAAAAAGCTTGTGAGCAAAATCCTTCAACGATGGCTGCCATTTTGGGCCT
>DMQR01000155.1:3714-6754 GCA_003455605.1 Cryomorphaceae bacterium
TTCAACGATGGCTGCCATCTTGGGCCTAGAGGATGAAGTGGTGGAAAATATTTGCACCGATATCGACGGAGTAGTCGTTGCTGCCAACTATAACTGTCCAGGGCAGTTGGTTATCTCAGGAACGATCAGTGCAGTGGAGGATGCTTGTACAAAAGCTACGGAAATGGGTGCGCGTCGTGCCCTGGTACTTCCAGTGGGTGGAGCATTCCACAGCCCACTGATGGAGCCTGCTAGAGCAGAGTTAGCCGCTGCTATTGAAGCGACGGATATCGATACCCCAGTGTGCCCTGTGTACCAGAACAGCGTTGCGAAAGCTTTACAAAACCCAACAGAGATTAAAAAGAATTTGATCGACCAATTAACTGCTCCGGTAAGATGGACCCAAAGTGTTCAAGAGATGATGGCCGACGGCGCCACTCAATTTGTAGAATGCGGTCCAGGAAAAACCTTGCAGGGCTTGATCAAGAAAATTGATCGCACCAATGAAGTCAGTGGTGTGAGCTTCGAATAATGAAAGAAGTTACCTGGAAAAGCCCTTCGAATATTGCGCTGGTCAAATACTGGGGCAAATACCCGGTCCAAATACCGGCCAATCCTTCTATTAGCTTTACCCTAAGTGCCGCGGCTACCACCACGACGTTGAAGTATGCCCCAGGTTCTGGCCAAATCGAAGTATTTCTCGAAGGCGTTTCTACTCCGAGTTTCTTACCAAAAATCAAGACGTTTCTCGAACGCACCGGCGAGCAATTTCCCTTTACAGGCACGCTTGATTTGGAAATACACACCTCCAACAGCTTCCCGCATAGCTCGGGTATCGCCTCCTCTGCTTCCGGTATGAGCGCATTAGCACTTTGCTTGATGAGCGTGAAGCAAGAGATGGGCCTGCTCGTCATGGACTTTTTGCAGGAGGCCAGCGAAGCGGCAAGATTAGGATCTGGATCTGGATCACGAAGTGTCTTTGGCCCATTGGCGGCTTGGGGGATCCACAAGGATATCAAAGGAAGTCACGACCGCTGGGCAGTCGCCTACGACGATGTGTCAGAAGTATTTACCACCTTCCAAGACACCATCCTTTTGGTAGACAAAGGCGAAAAAGTCGTGAGCTCCACTGCAGGTCACGGCTTAATGGAAGGCCATGCTTATGCCAAGACCCGCTTCGCCCAAGCCCACGCCAACCAAGCCGAGCTATTAACCTGCATGCGCAATGGAGATGTTGAAGGGTTTGGGGCAATCGTAGAAAGTGAAGCCCTTACGCTACACGCCATGATGATGAGCTCTCGTCCCTACTTTATTCTCATGAAACCCAATACCCTCAAGATCATTGAGGCCATCTGGGCATTCCGCAAAAACACTGGCAACCCATTGTATTTCACATTAGATGCCGGCGCAAATGTGCATTTATTATACCCAAAATCGCATAAAGATGTAATTTTAGAGTTCATAGACAGTGACTTACGAACTTTTTGTAAGGACGGTAGTTACTTATGTGATGAAGTTGGTCAAGGACCTAAACGGCTGTAAATGGAAAAGAATCCGCTCTTTTACGGTAAAGTACTTCTCTTCGGAGAATACGGAATCATCGGGAACAGTATGGGCCTATCGATTCCTCATGCCTATTATAAAGGTGCGTTTCAGTTCGCTTCAGAGCAAGATGCTGTTCAGGAGAAAAGCAATGCCAACCTACGCAAATATTTAGCGTATCTAAAATCTGAGGATGCACCATGTGACTTTGATTTTAATGCATTCGATGCTGATTTAGGTAGCGGACTATTCTTCGACTCTTCCATTCCACAAGGCTTTGGCGTTGGTTCCTCTGGAGCGTTGGTAGCGGCCATTTACGACCGTTACTGCACGAATAAAATTCCTGCTAATCCTGAGAAAGCGAAGGATATCAAAGCCTTGAAGCAGATCTTCAGCTGGATGGAAGGTTACTTCCACGGCAAGAGCAGCGGTATAGATCCAACCATTTGTTACCTCCGCCTGCCTTTGTTGATCAAGAGCAAGGATAACCTTGGCACTATTGATCTACCCGCCTCCTTGACAGAGGGCTCAGGAGCGGTGTTCCTGTTAAACAGCGGCACACCAGGCAATACGCAGCCTATGGTGGAAATCTTCATGGAGAAACTTAAAGAGGAGGGCTTCCGCAACATGCTGAAGAATCAATTCATTAAATATAACAACGCTTGTATCAAAGCATTCGTCAAAGGCGATCGTACTCCGCTCTTCAACAACTTGAAAAAGTTGAGTACCATTGTACTTGACAACTTCGATCCAATGATTCCTAAAGGGTTTCACGACCTATGGCGCGAAGGATTGAAGAGCGAGGAGTATTACCTCAAGCTCTGCGGCTCAGGTGGCGGTGGTTTTGTCATGGGCTTCACCCGTGATTACGATAAGGTCAAGTCTAAATTTGAAGGGTTCTCCCCTGAAGTCGTTTACAGATTTTGACAGCACTGAACCGCCGGCGATATTCCCTCCTAAAATTCCTAGCCTTACTTAGCCAAATCCGTTGGTACAACGTATTATTGCTCCTGATTGGTCAATACCTCTCAGCACTTTTTGTTTTTGAACCTATCAACTCTTGGCAAAGTACGCTGGCAGATACCGGTACACACTTGACCATCTGGTCTTCCGCTTTCCTGCTTGTCTTTGGTTTCCTGATTAATAGCTTCTATGATTTAGAGACCGATACCATAAATCGCCCCAAACAAACGGCCTTCGAACGATTGGTCAGCCAGAGTACCTCTTTACGCATCGCTTTATTGGCATTAATCGTAGGATTACTAATGGCGTATGCCGTGAGTTGGCAAGGATTGCTCTTCTATGGATTTTATGCCTTTATACTATGGTTCTACAGTCACAAAGTCCGCAATATTCCACTTGTCGGTCATGTTAGCGCGGCCATCATCGGTCTCCTGCCCTTTTTTGGCATCAGTGTTTATCACCAATACCTCAGCCTTCACACACTCGCCTTTGGTGGACTTATAGGCCTCGCCCTATTCTCACGTGAATTACTTAAAGACCTCCTCATGGTCAAAGG
>DMQR01000014.1 GCA_003455605.1 Cryomorphaceae bacterium
AAATGGTAGGCAGGATTTTCCAGGTGCTTCACAGGCAAACAGCGGTGCCTTAATTCCAATCCAAAAAGTGTATCCTCATGCCCATATTCGAGCACATTCGCGTCGAAGCCAATGGTTTCAGCCACCACTCGGTCCATGCAGACATTGAAAGCTGAAAAACTACTGTAGGGTGTTTGGCTGCGACGATTGGCCGAAATACACTCTTTTTGAATCCCGACTTTGTAGCGCAGCCATTGTTTGTGGTTACTGTGGTAAGCGGTACCGCCTACTAGGACTGTGTGTGGGGCTGTATGCTTCAGGTATTTAGCGATAAAGTTCGGTTGAACCGGTAGGGCATCTGCGTCCAAAAACAACAATTGAGCGCCTTGGCTCAAGGCAACGAGGTGGTTTCTGTTGGCGGCGCGTCCTCGTTGTTCAGTGTAGTGATGGTAGTGCACGCGAGGATGCTGAGTCCAATTATCATGTAGTGGTTGAGCTTCGGAAAATTGATCTGAGATGTGAATTTCCGTGTTGGAAAGGGTGGGGTTGGCTTTTATTTCGCCGAGCAGCGCTTCAATTAACGCCCCGACATTATTGCCGTAGCTGGCAATGCAAATGCTGAGGTCGATGCTCTGGTGCTCCATTGATTAAACGCTTTGTCCCTTGTTATCTGTGACCGTTCCTTCGGCAACTTTTAGCGTGCGTTGGTGGTACTTGTGGATCATCTGATAATCGTGAGTGGCCATAATCACGCTCTTGTTCTCCTCAGTTAAACGAAGGAGCAGTGCCATTATTTCCTCTGAAGTACGCGGGTCCAAATTTCCCGTAGGTTCATCGGCCAAAATGATCTTTGGATCGTTCAAAAGCGCTCGGGCGATGGCCACTCGTTGTTGCTCACCGCCTGAAATTTCGAACGGGCTCTTGTGCTTTTTGTTTTGCATACCTACCCACGAAAGCACCTCCATGATGCGTTTGTCACGTTCCTCTTTATCCTTCCAGCCAGTGGCGCGGAGCACAAAGTCTAGGTTGGCCTCCACCGTGCGGTCGGTGAGAAGCTGGAAATCTTGGAATACAATACCCAATTCTCTTCTGAGGCTCGGAATGTCTTTGTCCTTCAATCTCTTAAGGTCGTGGGTTCCTACTTGGCCGCTGCCCACCTGAAGTGGTAAGTCGCCGTAGAGTGTCTTCAACAAGGAACTCTTACCGGATCCGGTTTGTCCGATAAGGTAGATGAATTCGCCGGGTTGCACGTCAAAACTTACGTTGCTAAGGACCAAGTGTTTACCTTGGAAAATGCTTGCTTTATCGAGGGATACTAGCGCCATAGGATGCGTTCAAATTCAATGTTGAAGGGTGATTTTCAAATGTAGGATAAATACCAAAACGGCGAACGGCAGCGTTTTTGAAGATGTGAATAACTCCAATGAATTGGTCCCTAACCACAAGGATTCCCCATTGGAGGACACTTATTTTTAAGGATAAACTCAATATAGATGAGAACAAACCTCTTCTTATTACTTTCGCTGGTGTTTTCCTGGGCTACGATGGCGCAAGAAACAGCGCTTGAGCACGGACATGAAGCGACTTTCAATGAAAGTGTTGCCCTGTTTGATGAAGGGTTATATGCCGCGGCGCGCGTGGGCTTTGACGTAATCCTTTCTACAAATTTGGGGCTCCAAAGCTTTCTCAAGGAAGAAAGCAGCTATTACCGAGCTATGTGCGCACTGTACTTGATGAACGAGCACAGCGAAAACTTTCTGATGTATTTTGCTAATACCTATCCTCTTAGTCCAAGATGGCAGGAGGCCCATGTCAGTGCGGCCAACTATTACTTCAATAACCGTCGTTACCGCAAGGTGGTGCAATGGTTGAGTGCCATAGATCCTGCAGATGTTCCAAATTCTTTCAAGAGCGAATACTACTTCAAGCTCGCTTACAGCTACTTGATGGAGGACGATATTGAAAAGGCCAGAAACATATTCTTCCAAGGAACCTCCTACTCCGGGGAATACCAAACCCATCACAAATACTATTATGGCCACATTGCCTATGAGGCAGAACAATATTCCACCGCCATTGCTCAGTTTGAAGCACTCATTGGCGATAATAAATTTGGCGGGGTCGTACCTTACTACCTGAGCCAGGTCTACTACAAAACAGGAGATGTAGATGAATTGCTGCGCGTCGGAGAGATGTTGTTGGCCCAAGCGGTGGAGAGCCGTGCTGCGGAAATAGCCAAGCTTATCGGTGAGGGGTATTACCAGAAGAAGGATTGGGTACAAAGCGCTAAATACTTGGAGAAGCACCAGAGCCTTGGCGGCAAGCTCAGCGATGACGATCACTACAAACTCGGCTTTGTATTGTACAAGACAGGTCGCTACGAGGAAGCCATCCAAAGCTTCAACAAAATCCGCAGCCGCGGTGATGATATGGCGCAGAGCGCCTACTACCACTTGGCAGATTGTTACCTGAAAACTAGTAAAAAGACTCAAGCGCAAACCGCCTTTTTGACGGCGAGCGAGAGCGGAAGCAATGATGCAATTCGCGAAGACGCCTATTTTAACTACGCCAAGCTGGCCTACGACAGCAGCACGCCCTTCGAGCAGCCCTTGGACATCTTCCAAACCTTCTTGAAGCGCTACCCGACGAGCAAATACCGCACGGAAGCCAACGAATATTTGGCCAGCCTGTATTTGAATTCAAAGGATTATGAGCGTGCGCTCAAGGCCATCTCTGCCGCAGGCCTAGAGCAGCCGACAATGCAAGGCGCTTATCAAAAAGTAGCGTATTTCCGTGGGGTGCAGCACTTCAATGCCATCCAATATCCGGCGGCAAAAAGTCATTTTGAGAAATCCTTGGAATACCCCTTGAATAATGTGTATACAGCCCTGTCACACTACTGGTTGGCTGAAATTCACTACCGCCACAAGGATTACAACCTCGCACTAAAGGAGCTCAATGCCTTTGAGGCAACACCTGGCTCTGCAATGCTTAGTGAGTACAAGCGCAGTTTGTACAACAAGGGGTACACCTACTTCAGCAAAGAAGATTACGGTAGTGCCGCGACGAACTTCAGGTTGTTCTTGGAGCGTTCACGTCAAGGCAGCCGGTTATCTGTCGATGCAGCGCTTCGCTTGGCGGATTCTTATTTCATGACCGGACAGTACGACAATGCCATCAAGTATTATAACTTTTACCTAAGTCATGTACCGGCAGATGCAGATTACGCCTATTTCCAGCGCGCCTTGTGTTTTGGATTGGTAGACGAGCCGGCCAAAAAGGCCATCGCTTTGGAAGCGCTTGTGAGCAACTTCGCGAAATCTGTGTATGCGACGGATGCGTACTTCGAATTAGGGGAGACCTACATGAAGCTCGACAATACCGCTAAGGCGGAAAGTATCTTCACGGATTTCATAAACGATCATTCGAAATCTCGTTTCATCAAGAATGCTAAGGTTGCCTTGGGCTTGATCTACAGAACCCAGAATAAAGGAGAGAAGGCCCTCAGTGCTTTCACTTCTGTAGTTGAGGAGTATCCGAATACTCCTGAGAGCAAGGAAGCACTAAGCTTAGCTAAAATTCAATATTCAGAGCTAGATCGGTTGTCGGATTACGTAGACTGGATTCAAACCCTTACCGGGACAAAAATAGGTCAGGGTGCCCTTGATTCAACGCTGTACAATGCAGCCTTCGACCGCTACAGTTTTGGCGATTGTGAGGGGGCTAAAAAAGGAATGCTCGAGTACATCGCGAAGTTCCCAGATGGCATCTTCAGAGTTCCAGCAAATTACTATGTGGCAGAATGTGCTTTCGCGGAAGGGGACGATGTGGTTGCTCTTGCCGGTTATGAATTTGTAGAACGCTCCGGAGAATTAAGCTTCCGCAAGCGCACGGTAGAGCGTTTGGCCAGTATGTATTACGCGAGCGAGGATTATGAAAACGCTTTTACCTATTTCCAGCAGGTGGTTAGCTTAGTCGGCAATGCGGATGAAGGTCGCCGTGCAAGATTGGGATTGATGCGTTGTGCGAAAGCGCTGGAGGATGTTCCTGTCATCATGCAATATGCCGAAAGCTTGCTGCAGGATGAAGGATTACCTGTAGAGTGGCGCTCAGAAGCCTTGCTAAATGCCGCGCGAAGTGCCTTGGCCTTGAACGATAGTGCAAATACCAAATTATACTACACCCAGGTGGCTGCCGAAATTAAAGGTGAGGCGCAGGCCGAGTCGAATTACTATTTGGCCCAGTTCGAATATGTGCAGTCCAAGTATGAGGCGTCGAATGAGCGCATCTTCTGGATGATTGATAATCTCCCGACCTACCCGAAGTGGCGCTGGAAGTCCTTGCTGTTGATGGCAAAGAACTACGCCGGCCTGCAGGATGATTTCCAGGCGAACTACACCTTGGATTACATCATAGATAATGCGGAAGGTGCCATCGCAGAGGATGCACGACAGTTTAAATCTGATTTCGCTAGACAAAGGGCATCTGATGAGGCGCAAGCCCAAATCTCGGATAAGCTTGAGGTTGCGCCCACGCAGATGGAAGAATTGGACCAAGAATAAACACAACTGAAGCAATGAAAAAGATTCTATACACCGCATTATTTTTGGCTCCATTGAGCTTGTCGGCGCAAGAAGAAACTGGAGATGA
>DMQR01000194.1:0-2006 GCA_003455605.1 Cryomorphaceae bacterium
ACTAGCCATGTACAAGGTGTGATTACTGATGGTGATATCCGTCGTGCTATGGCCTCCAGCTCGAATCCTAATGCTTTGGTTGCTTCGGAAATGCATACTAAACAGCCCGTTTTTATTGATGAGCAGATGGGGCTAAGTGAGATGGACCGATTATTCCGTGAAAAGAAAATTATCACTGTCCTGGTGGGTTCAGCCCAAGATTTGAAAGGTGTGGTCCAATTCTATGATATCCATGGCTAAAGCTATTTGTATCATTCCTGCCAGATTAGAATCTTCCCGATTCCCCAATAAAATCCTTGCCGACATCCAAGGGATGCCGATGTTTGAGCGCGTGTATCATATAGCTCAGGTTTCAGGTGTATTTTCTCGTGTATTTATCGCCTCACCGAATCCCGAAATTCTTGAGTTGTGTGATCAGCTTGGAATTGTTGCCATTGAAACCTCGTTCGACCATCCTTGCGGTAGCTCTCGTGTTTTTGAGGCGGCTCGTAGTGTTCAGGAGGATTGGGATATTGTTGTTAACCTTCAAGCCGACCAGCCCTTCCTACCTACATCTTATCTCAAAACGTTAGTGGAGGCGGTGGGACCTAACCCCATTGCGACCATTGCCTATGAAGAGGCGGGGGAGAAGGATGAGCACACGGTGAAAGTCATTCGAAACAAGAAGGATGAAGGCGTGTATTTCAGTAGGTACTCTATTCCTTACGCTGTGCCGGGTGTATCAGAGGTGGTGAGATTGTGCCATTTAGGCTTATATGCGTTCAAGAAGGACTTTGCGATGTCGTATATGGGGGATTTTAAGTCAGAATTAGCTCTTCAAGAATCTTTGGAGCAACTGGATTTTATCCATCATGGATACAAAATTGATGTGGCAATAGTGCCGCATTCGGTTCCTGAGGTCAATATTCCTGAGGATTTGGTGTTGGCGCAAAAATTGGGTTTGTTTTAAGTGTTATCCAAGTTGGCTTTCAGATGACGTAAGAGATTTTTACCGTAATGCCTGTTGCGTCGATTGGCCTTTTTCTTATTCGCTCTTTTACCAACACGCTTGTCTTTAACTAGGTCTTCTAGGTCCTTAGCTTGCTCTATTTTTTCAAAATCCTGAATCTGGGTGCGTTTCATTTCAAATACTCTGCTATCAACTATTACACAGTACCTTTGTTAATGTTCACATAGACTTAAAAGAATTGGACCATGGCCCAACTAGAATGGCAAACCGTCAAGGAATACGAGGAAATCACATTTAAGCAGCTCAACGGTGTCGCGCGCATTGCGTTCAACCGTCCTGAGGTGCGCAACGCATTTACTCCAAAGACTGTAGACGAGCTTTGGGAAGCACTCATCCTGTGCCACGAGAGCCAAGAAATTGGTGTCGTACTTATCACTGGTGAGGGACCGTCTCCTAAAGACAGCGGCTGGGCATTCTGTTCCGGCGGTGACCAACGCGTTCGTTCTACCACTGGATATAAGGGAGAGAACGGAATCAATAGGTTTAATATCCTGGATGTTCAACGTCAGATCCGATTCATGAACAAGGTCGTGATCGCTGTAGTGCCTGGTTGGGCGGTGGGTGGTGGCCACAGTCTTCATGTGGTGTGTGATATGACCATTGCCTCAAAAGAACACGCCATCTTTAAGCAAACCGATGCGGATGTCGCGAGCTTCGACGGCGGATTTGGTTCTGCCTACCTCGCCCGCCAAGTGGGTCAAAAAAGAGCGCGCGAAATCTTCTTTCTTGGCGCTGAGTACTCGGCGCAAGAAGCCTACGAGATGGGGATGGTAAACAAGGTCGTGCCGCACGAAAAGTTGGAGCAAACGGCTTACGACTGGGCTCAAGAGATCATGACCAAAAGCCCTACGGCTATCAAGATGTTGAAGTTCGGGTTCAACCTCATCGACGACGGATTGGTCGGTCAGCAAGTGTACTCTGGAGAAGCCACTCGTCTGGCTTATGGCACAGATGAAGCTGTTGAAGGCCGCAATGCCTTCCTAGAAAAACGACCTCG
>DMQR01000194.1:2418-4308 GCA_003455605.1 Cryomorphaceae bacterium
AATCCCTGGACACCTTCTTTGACGGAGGGGGAAAGAGGGAAATTAGTCCAAGAACTACTCACACTTGCCGCTGCGGCACCTTATCACTACGAAAGTGCGGGAAAGTATAGAACTGATTTGACCTCGGGATTGCCTTTTCGTTGCTATGTAGCGGATGCTGTACGTTGCCGTGCGGCAGTTGATTACGCCACGGTAGAGAAGGTGCAGGCTGGAAAAATAAGTCAGATGCTCAATACTGCCGAGGTATTGTTTATCGTGACTTGGCTGCCGGATACCTTTGGAGAGCCGGATACCTTTGGAGAGCCTATTCCGTTCACAGGGAATTTAAGAAATATGGAGCATCTGGCGGCTACCGGTGCAGCAATTCAGAATATGTTGGTGGGCGCTACGGCCTTGGGGTATCCAAACTATTGGTCTTCAGGCGGTGTGCTTCGTTTTGATCCAATGCGTTCTCATTTTAATGTTCCCACCGAAGAGATCATTCTAGGGACTTTATTTATTTTCCCGAAAGACGCCGAATCACGTGCCGATGAGATCATGCATGGTAAGTTGCGCGAGAAAGGTAAGGCATTGGATACTTGGTCAAAGAAGGTCTGATTTAGGTTGCACTCCCTGCGAATGCACCGTAATTTTGGCATAGATGATATTCCACAAGTACAAAACAATCTTCATTCATATTCCTAAAGCTGCGGGGCAAAGCGTCGAAGCTTATTTCCTGGGGTTGGAAGATTTATCATGGAGTGAACGTTTACCGTTGTTGCTAACGCCTAATGATGAGCCGTCCATTGGTCCGCCTCGCTTAGCGCACATGCAATTACAGGAATACCTCGATAATTACTACGTTTCAGAAGAACTGTTCGAGCAGTATTATAAGTTTGGATTCGTGCGTAACCCGTGGTCACGCGCAGTGTCTTTTTACAAGTTTCACGGTCACCATCATTTGATGAGCTTCGAAAGATTTGTGGATAAGGCCTTGCCAAAGCTGATCAAAACAGAAGGTTGGTTTTACGGTCCTCAATATGATTTCTTCTACCGCGATGGGGTGAACCAAGCAGATTTCATAGGTAAGTTCGAATCTCTTCAAGATGATTTTAAAAGTGTTTGTGCGGCATTGGATATTCCTGCGACAGGATTGCCGCACCGCAATAAGAGTACGGAGAAGGGCGGCCTAGCTGGTTTAAAGAAATTTGGCAATAGATTTTTATACCGTCCTCAAATATTGCCAGCATTACTCTTTAGGAAGGGAGATAAGGTGAAGAGCAAAAATTTCAGGGATTACTATACGCCAGAATTGGTCGTAAAAGTTCAAACCCTATATGCCAAAGACGTTGAGGCTTTTGGTTATTCGTTTGAGTGATTTTTAAAATCCTCCTGCATCGTCAAGAACAACTCCCTCTCGTTCATTTCATCTAGGCTAATAAACACGGGCATTTCCCGACTAGTATATAGGGCTAATACCTCGCCAACAGGTTTATCAATGAGTAAGTGGTATCGCTTTTTATTGGGGCCTCTGAACTTGCCCTTGACTACTTTACCTGTAGAAATTCCGTGTGAGCGGATAGTGATTTCCGGCAGGCTTTTCAATAAGGAAATTGAATCTAAATCACTGATATTTAATAAAATGCTATAGGGTCCTTGAATTTCTAATTGATTGTTTTCATAGGTCCAGCTGCTCTCCTTGTCCGACCAAATGAACAGCCCAATTACAAAAACCAGGGTAAGACTCAATATGATCAATCCGATTGTCGTTTTGTTATTCGTCGCGCTGCTCAATCCTTCGTTGTATTTACGCGATATCCAGAAGAACCAGCCATAGGCGAGAATAGGAGTGATGCCCAAATGGTAGCCTACCAGATCCGAATCTAGGAGGTGGAAAACCACGGATAAGAT
>DMQR01000219.1 GCA_003455605.1 Cryomorphaceae bacterium
AATGAGGACGTATCCGCCGTACTTGGCTGCCAATAATTGGATTTTTCCTAAATCATTCATCTTCTTCGATCCATTCTGCGGCAATTTTACCGCTCAATATACACAAGGGCACACCGCCTCCCGGATGCACTGACCCTCCACAAAAATATAATCCTTTTACCGAGCTACTTTTATTTGAATGCCTCAAAAATGCAGCCATTCGTTCGTTTGAACTTGTACCGTAGAGCGCGCCGCCCACACTTGAGGTTCTGCTGTGAATTTGGGGTGGGGTTAAAATCTCTTCAGTTTCAATCAATGGCGCTATATCCTTACCAAGGACAGAGGAAATACGTTCAATAATCTTCCGCCGCACTTTACCCACAATATCTTCCCAGTCCTGTCCTTGATCGTAAGGTACATTCACCATCACGAACCAAGAATCCTTGCCTTTCGGGGCGTCATTTACCTCTAATCGGTTAGAAATGTGAACGTATATGGTTGGATCTTCCCAAAATGGCCCATTAGAACTGATTCGATGAAACTCCTCCTTATAATCTTCACTAAAGATGATATTGTGTAAATCCATCACAGGAAAGGTCTGTCCTATTCCCCAATAAAATATCAATGCGCTCGAGCTAGGCTCTTGGGCCAAGGTCTTTTTCGGACGTCGCATATTCTTTGGCAATAACTCATGGTATGCATGTTTGATATCTGAATTACAAACGACTATATCGAACATCCGCTCAGCTCTATTGACCACCAATCCTCGTACTTGCTTCTTCTCTAACAAGATGCGCTCTACTTTAGCATTTAGCTCAAACTGCACTCCTAATTCTTGAGCGAGTTTGGTCAGGCTCTGTGAAATAGCATGCATTCCCCCGACGGGAAAATGTGTTCCCATACCGTGCTCCAAATGTGATATCATCTGCATGATTCCAGGCGTTTGATACGGTGAAGAACCATTGTAGGTTGCATATCTATTGAATAACTGAACAAGCTTAGGCTCCTTAAAATACCGCTTGTTTTGATCATCCAAGGTCGAAAACAGCCCCAATCTAGGTATCTCTGAAACCACCTTCAATACTCTTGGCGAAAGATACGTTTTCATCTTATGAAGACTACTTTCCAAAAAGAAAGGGGCGGTGAGCTCGAATTTTTTACGAGCATCATCGAAATACTTTCGGACTCGCTTTCCAGATTCAGTACCAAAAACTGTTGTGATGGCTTCAACGTTTCTATCTACCGAAGGAAAGAGTGTTATTTGCTTTCCATCCAGCCAAAAATACCTACAAACCTCATTATGAGTGTGGTATTGAAAGTAGTTCGAAGGAGTCTTTCCTGCTAATTCAAACAACTCATCCACTAAATGGGGTACGGTAAATAAGGATGGTCCCATATCGAATCTATATCCTTGCTTCTCGAAGGCTGTAATCTTTCCTCCTGTGTAGGCATTTTGCTCAAAGACAACAACTTGCTTTCCTTGCAGGGCCAAACGTATGGCTGCACTGAGACCGGCTACTCCAGATCCAATGACCGCAACAGTGGCGGAATTCTTTGTCATGTTGCGTTAGGGTGTTTTTTAAGGGATATTACATAAACAACCCACCCTATTTATTGTTGTAAAAAACAATGGAAAAAAAACTCTACCGCATCGCTTTAATTTTCTTCACAACAATGCTTCTGATCAGTATACTCTGGCCCTACAAGCAAAAGTTGCAGCATTGGAATCTGGAACCCAGTTATTTAGTCAAGGAAAGTGATGAAATCTTCTTCAATAATACCCGCATTCATCAATATCGAACCGAGGAGAGAGCAGAATTGGCTCAGCAAGGATTCAAGGTCCACCGGAACTTAAAGTGCATCTATGACACCACGCAACCCTTATTGAACTTTGCCATCATCAACTCTTGGCGTACGGACCAGGCCTATATTATTGCCGAGCCAAATACGCGCAGCTATTTTTCCGACACTGTATATATCGCCTTAGGTGATTCTGTGGCCACCGTAAGCCTCGATCATATGGATTTCACAGATCACTATAGACTCGCCGCCTGGGTATTTCAAAATGTTTTAGAATATCGTAGAGCATTTATTTTGCAAGGAACGGATTCCCTCCTACTCAATGGCACCCAAAGCAATGAAAAGGCCAATCAGGCCGTCCTGAAAGATTATTTTAGACTTGTGGGCCGCTTCCAGTAGATTTAGACTTTTCAGCGGCGCGAATACTCAATAGTTGGACAATGAGAGCAAATCCTACAGAACTGTAGACATAGGGTTTTGGGATTTCTACATGCGCACTTTCCGCCACCAATACTGTCCCAATCATAATCAAGAAACTCAGTGCTAAGATTTGCAAGCTCACATACTTTTCAATGAAATTTGCAATGGGCTTCGCAAATGTCAGCATGATAATCATGGAAATAACGACTGCTACAATCATGATGACCAACTCATCGGTCATCCCGATGGCTGTCAAAACACTATCAAAGCTGAACACAATGTCCAGTAATCCTATTTGAATGATTACACCTAAAAGGGATTTTGGTTGGCGTTCATGGTCCCCATGACTTCTTCCCTCTGTCTTCTTGAAAATCTCAGAAGAGGATTTCGCCAACAAGAATAATCCCCCAGCAAACAAAATTGCATCCCGGCCGGAAACCGCATGATCCCCAAGGTAAAATAGCGGTGCAGTCAAGCCGATTAGCCAAGTAATCCCGAGCAACATTAAAATTCGAAATCCCAATGCCAAAGCCAATCCCAAACGACGCGCCATGGGCTTTTGGCTTTCCTTTAAGTCGTTTGAAACAAGAGAAATGAATATGATATTATCAATACCTAAGACAATCTCTAAGAAAGTCAAGGTGACCAACGATAAAATCCCGGGGGCGGTTAAAAGAGCTTCCATTGGTCTGCGATTTGTTTCGGTCTAAAGGTATGACCTTATACGAAAAGATAGCCTTACCCTAAAGATTGCTCTTCCGGGTCACCTCAAATTTTTCATAGAAGTATACAATCCCTAAGATGAGCAACATTCCATAAAAGATATCCTCAAAGGGAATAGTCCCTAAACGAATGCCCAAATTTTCCGCATCGTTGTACCAAACGACTTGGCTTTCCACGAAGGAACCCGTTAAAATCCCGTTTTTCAAGAAGAAAGGAAGTAAGGCAATAATGTAGCTTTCATAGAATCTCGGAAGCCATGCACACCTGGCAATCCACGCAACATATATGAGTGCCACCCCTAGTAACAAGAAAGTCGCTGCGGTATATATCTTGTCCAATGACATAAATCCAATGACCAGTGTAAAAGGGATGAGTAACTGACTGATACGATTCGCCACTACCACGCTCATAATTCCATCCGGGAAGAATAATTCCATGCATTTGTAGATAAACACACAAGCGAAAGGCACAGTGATAAAGAACAGATATTCACCCAAGGGCAATCCAAACAGCTCTACACCACTAAGGTAATCTGGAGTGAATCCCCAAACCCCAAGATGAGTGTACCAAATATCCCAGATAAGAAAAAAGCCGCTCCAAATGAGCATAGCCTTACCCAAGGACCCAAAGCTTTTGTAATAGGAGATTCGAGGTTCAAAACTCCTTATCAACGGAACGCTCGCCGTGACTAGGTTGAGTAATAAATAAAGCCATTTGGTTTCTAACACGGTTTCTAAGAATTGGCGCGCATTTGGCGTACCTGTCGGATGTATTTTGGATGTACCCATAACATCCCAAAATTCTCTCCGTTTTCTTTTCCTAGGTGGCGGTGGTGCATTTTATGCGCCAATCGAACCGCTTCCCAATACACAAAACGAGATTTTTTTAAAACCGGCAGTCTTTGGTGAATAAAAAGTTCATGAACCATGGCATAGGCCAAACCATACATGGCAATGCCCGCGCCAAAGGCTACACTATAACCTGCGCCATACATCAAACCAAGCATTATACACAACCACGAAGGAATAGCAAAGATTAGGAAGAACGTGTCATTCTTTTCTAAAGCACCAGGTGTCTTGGTGTGATGATCATCATGGAGAAACCATAAAATACCGTGCATGAGGTATTTATGGGCTGCCCAGGCCACACCTTCCATGGCAATAAAGGTCAACAATACAATGGTTATTTCAATAGGTGTCATGAGCCATTTTTTTTA
>DMQR01000151.1 GCA_003455605.1 Cryomorphaceae bacterium
TAACTGGGATGAGTTTTACAATGTTATTCAGGGTAACGGCCCCTGCAATAAGGAGCGTATCGCCCACCACGTGAAAGCGCACGAAGAGGGTGCTTGGGTCCGTGAAGCAGCGCTTGCTTATGCTGAGAAAGAGGCTAAACGCAAACAAAATACAACCTCAGCGGCCTAACCCATTACAACCGCATGAATAAGAACCACTGGAAACTTTACGAAGTCTTTGTCCGCAGCAAAAATGGACTGGCCCATAAGCACGTAGGTAGTCTTCACGCCGCCGATGCTGACATGGCAATTAAAAACGCTCGAGACGTCTACACCCGACGCTCGGAGGGGATTAGTATTTGGGTTGTTCCTTCGGATCAAATCACAGCCAGCTCGCCTGACGAAAAAGAGCCTTTGTTTGCTCCAAGCGACGGCAAGGTATACCGCCACCCCACCTTTTACAACATCCCAGACGATGTCGAACACATGTAATCCATGGGAGGAGGATGGTTAAACAGCGTGAAGCGAGACTTCACTAAAAAAGAAGCCTTAGAAGAATATTTGTTTTTCCTCGCTGACGATGCTTTGATCTTGGGGCAACAGCTCAGTAAATGGTGTTCCGCTGGCCCTGTTTTGGAGCAGGACATAGCAATCATCAATACCGCGCTAGACCATATCGGCCGCGCTCGTTTGTTGTACCAACACCTTGCGGAATTAAAGGGCGGTGCCACGACAGAGGATAGCCTGGCATATTTCCGTAATCACATGGATTTCCGCAACGCCTTGTTATTAGAACAGCCCAACGGCCATTGGGGAGATTCTATTGTACGTAGTTTCTTCATGGACACGTTCAATTTTTACCTCTACGAGGGGTTGAGAGATTGCTCTTATACTCCAATTGCAGAGGTCGCTGAAAAATCTATTAAGGAAATTGCTTATCACGCGCAGTGGAGTGCAGAATGGGTTATTCGTTTAGGAGACGGCACAGAAGAAAGCCGTGAGAAGGTTCAGAAGAGGATTGATAACTTGTGGATGTGGGCTGGAGAATTGTTTGAAGCCTCTGCTGTTTTTAAGGAATTGAATCCAAGCTTTGTTAAATTCTCTACACTTAAATCTGCCTGGTTAGAAAAAGTAGACGAAGTGCTTCAAATAGCCACGCTTACTCGTCCAGAAGATGGCGCTTGGGCACAAACCGGTGGTCGCTATGGCGTACATTCTACACACCTTGGATACATCCTTGCCGAGATGCAAAGCTTACCGCGCACCCACCCAGACGCAAACTGGTAATAAACTCTTAACACGTATTTTTTTTCTTGTGCCTTTTTTCGGCACGCAGTTTGCACTGTTGTATAAAAACAACAACTTTACGTGTTTTTGTGTTAAGTGAGTGAGGGCTAGGGTGGAGACTTTAGCCCTCTTTTTTCGCCCCTATTTTACTCCAAGTAAAGCACGCCACAAACTGTAAGAAACTGGCTACGGCCATTGATCCGCTTATCGAGCCCCCGACAGATTCAGCGATATAATACCCAAATATTGCGCTAATAAGACCCTGTGCCATTATCAATATGGTTATTCTTTTGAGGCTGTCTGTAATCAAATACGCGCTAGCGGCGGGGACCACTAAAAACGAAATGACCAGTATCGCACCCACGCTTTCAAAACTCACTACGGTGGCCAAAGAGGTCGCGGCCATCAAGCTATAGTGCCAGAAGGCTGTACGAATACCAATGCTTTGAGCATATTCGTTGTTAAAAGAGGTTATCATCCAGCCTTTGTATCCCCACCAAAAAATTACCTGAATAAACAACAACAGCGCCAATAGCGTCCATATAGGAGCGGGAACCTTAAGACCCAAGAAAGAAGAGGTTTGAAGGGGCACAAAAGCAATTTCGCCGTGCAACACACAATCCGCGTCGATATCGGCCTCGCCCGCGAATCGGGTCACTAATATAACTCCCACAGCAAATAAGAACGTAAAGACTGTTCCCATCGCTGCATCAGATTGCATCTTGCCCTTGGATGAAAAAAATTGAATCAATAGTGTTGTTACCACGCCCATTAAAATCGCTCCCAAAAACAAAGGAACTGACGCTCGTGAACCACTGATTAGATAGGCGATAACAATTCCGGGAAGTACCGCGTGACTTAGGGCATCACCCATCATACTCATGCGGCGCAATAACAACAAGTTACCCAGCATCCCTGTGGAGGACGCTACTAAAAAACCAGTGGTGATGATCCAAAAAGCATCCATACTATGCGCCCTCTGGGACTATCTCATGAATTTCAAGTAAAGGATTAAACCTACTACAAAGACCTAATTCCTTAAGAATCTCGGCCTCTATTTCTGGTGTCAAAAAGTGCTCCATGGTATCAGCCTCGTCGTGCACAAGATCTACACTCATCTGCATCCTGCGGCGCAAGTAAACCTCCCAAATCTTGTGGCGTCTATCAATCTCGGCTCCAATGGCACGGCCTTCTTTAGTTAGCGTATATTCAGTGTTTACTTTCTTAATCATGCCTTTTGTCTGTAGGCGCTTTATGGTTCTGTTCCATAGGCGTTGATCAAAAAACTGACGAGTGCTGATGCTGCGTTGGTTGAAGAGCTTGCCTTGCCCTCGAACCTCTAATTGGACCGCTGTCTTTAGTAGGTTTTCCTCATTCATTTTGCGCTTTAATAAAAGCTTGCTCCATCGTTGAAAAATCAGGCCTTTTCTTGGGGCAAACATCATTGATATAAATGCAATAACACTAATCATCACAATCGTCCACGGCCCTGTTGGCATGCTAGAGTAACTATAGCTTATGTATGCTCCCAGCCATCCTGATAATGCTCCAAACACACCGCTAATAAACAACATTCGGCCTAGATTATCTGTCCAAAATCGGGCTGCCGTTGGTGGAATTATAAGTAGTGCACTCATCATCACAATACCCACCGCTTTGATTCCCACGCTAATGCTTATGATGGTGATAAAGCGAATCACGGTTTCAATCCACTTCGTGTTGATCCCCACACTTTGTGCAAAATCTTGGTTAAACACTACCGTCCTTAAACTGAAGTAATAACGGACCACAACAAACAGCACTATGAGTGATACAGCACCAAAGACTATGCTGTCTTCTGGGCTCATAGCTGCGGCGTTTCCAAAGATGTAATGATCTAAACCGCTTTGCTCTCTGCCGTAGGTGTGTTGAATCACTGTGAGCATAACAATGCCCAGTCCGAAGAAGCTCGAAAGCACAATGGCCAAGGCGCTGTCCCCTTTGATTTTGCTGTGCCTAGTGATGTAATCCACCACCCAAATGGACAACCAACCACTTACCGCCGCGCCG
>DMQR01000145.1 GCA_003455605.1 Cryomorphaceae bacterium
CGGCTACTTTTAGTATTGACGGAAGACAGTACATAGCCGTCAACAGCGCAATGGGCGCCAGGGGGGTAAGTCCCAGGACAGTCCCTCGGGTCGTTGCTCCAGACATAAGGCATCCAAGCTCAGGAAATGCGCTTTATGTTTTTTCCTTGAAAGAAGATTAAATCTAATTGAAACACCATACGTGGGTTTGGAGATATGAATATAATTAAGTTGCTTCTTAAAGTATTAACTTTGTCGTTCCTTGTTGCATGTGGAACTGAGACGAGCGAGAACGTTCAAACAGCATCAGCAAATAGAGATTTCTCAAGTAGTAGCGAGACTTCTATAATTCCCGTTGCAGGCCAACCGAATGCAATCGATAGCCCTGCTGTTGCGGTCCAGCGTATTGAGCCCGAGCGACCTACTGGCGTAGTAGTTCCCGGCATAGTCAAAAATTTTTCTCCTGTCACTGATGCTATGCTCACCGACCCTTCGCCTAATGATTGGTTAATGCTTCGGGGGAACTACCAGGCATGGAGCTTTTCTGAACTCGATCAAATTAACTCGGAGAATGTCGCCAACCTTCGACTTGAATGGATGTGGAATATGCATGAAGGTGACGGAGAGCCGGCGCCTCTTGTCTACAATGGAGTCATATATCTCATAAATACTAGTAACATTATTCAAGCACTAGATGGAAAAACGGGTGAGCTTATTTGGGAACATCACGCCGGTCCATTTGATAGTGAGGACATGCGAAATATTGCTATCTATGAAGATAAGATTATCCAGGCAACTACAGATGCAAGGCTACTAGCTCTTGATGCCGCTACAGGTGAAAAAGTCTGGGAGGTAGAGATTGCTGATGGATCTAAGGGCTTCGGGAATTCCAGTGGTCCTATCATCGCCGATGGAAAAGTACTTCAAGGCTTATTAGGGTGTTCTAGATTTATTGAAGAGGAGTGTTATATCAGCGCTCATGATGCGGACACGGGCGAGCTGTCCTGGAGATTTAACACAATTGCGAAATCCGGGACCCCTGGAGGTGACACCTGGGGCGATATTGATGATCTGTTTCGCGCAGGCGGAGAAACATGGATCACAGGCTCCTACGACCCGGAACTAAAATTAACTTACTGGGGAACCGCTCAACAGAAACCCTGGATGCCCGCAAGTCGATCATTGTCTATTTTCGATGCCGGCTTGTTTACCAACTCGACCGTTGCAATCGATGTCGATAGCGGCGAACTGGATTGGCATTTCCAACATGTCCCAGCGGAAGCATTAGATTTAGATGAGGTCTTTGAGCGAGTTCTTATAGATCGAGGTGATGATAAATTAGTGTTTTCAATCGGAAAACACGGAATCTTGTGGAAGCACGACCGAGTATCCGGAAAATTTGTCGACTTTAAGGAAACTATTTTCCAAAACGCTTTTACAAATATTGACAAGAAAACTGGGGAGGTTACCTACCGGCAAGATATCCAGAATGCTCAAATAGATCAGTGGATATACGTCTGTCCTTCAACAGCGGGCGGAAAGGATTGGCATTCAATGAGTTATCATGAGCCCACCGCTTCTTTGATAATTCCACTCAGTCAATCCTGTCTAGAAATTGCTGCCCGAGAAGTTCCATTGGTTCATGGCGCGGGAGGAACAGCTGCAAATAGACGGTGGTTTGAAATGCCTGGATCAAACGGAAATATGGGCAAGCTAGCGGCCTTTAATGTCGACACCATGGAAGAAGTTTGGTCATACGAACAACGTGCGGCACTTCTAACAGGAGTTCTATCAACCGCTGGGAACATTGCCTTTGTGGGAGACCTCGACCGTTACTTCAGAGCCCATAACGCTAGCACCGGCGAGATCTTGTGGGAGACCCGCTTAGGCACATCGGTTCAGGGCCATCCGGCTACTTTTAGTATTGATGGAAAACAGTACATAGCCGTCAACAGCGCAATGGGCGCGAGAGGGGTAAGTCCCAGGACAGTCCCTCGGGTCGTTGCTCCAGACATAAGGCATCCCAGCTCAGGGAATGCGCTTTATGTTTTCAGCCTTGGGGAATAAGAAGGATCGCTATTTTTAGCATTCGTATTGATTGGCAAGGAAACCGAAGTGGAAGAAGAGAACGAGCAGAAAGATAGCGATGAATCAACAAGCGAAATCGGAAAGATAGAGTGGTTAGACCTCACAGTTGAGGAGGCCTCCCGCATACGTGATTTCTACTGTTCGGTTGTTGGCTGGTCAAGTTCTGAACAAGATATGGGTAGTTACAGCGATTACAACATTAACTTGCCGGGAACTACAAAAACCATAGCAGGAGTGTGTCATGCGCGCGGCCCCAATGCAAATCTTCCAGCGCAGTGGTTAATGTATGTCCGGGTAACAGACGTTTCATTAAGCATCGAGAGGTGCGAAAAACTTGGAGGCAAGGTAGTGGATGGGCCAAGGCGGATGGGCAACCAGCAATTTTGCGTAATTAAAGATCCATCCGGCGCCGTTTTAGGACTTCTCTCTGATATCTAACTTTGGGCGACCGATCAAAACTAATCATGTTTTTAAACTCATTTCGAACAAGCCTCTATTTTTAATGCCCTAACCTTCAAAAAATCTTTGGGAATTATTTATGCCAAAAATTAAATTTCTTTTACTTGCTACATGTCTACTTTACGGCACATTTGTATGGACTCAAAGCGACAGACCCAATTTTATTGTAATTATGGCTGACGATTTAGGCATCGGTGATATAGGCGTTTACGGATCAAAGTTGATAAATACACCAAACATCAATCGCATGGCTGCGGAAGGAATGGTCTTCGATTCATTTTACGCGAGCGCAAACGTTTGCACAGCTTCCCGTGGTGGACTACTTACAGGGCGATATCCTATTAGACTTGGTTTAGTAACCGATGTTGCTAGGCCTTCGAATAACATACACCTTGCTGAAAACGAGATTACAATTGCGGAAGCCTTGCAGGAACAAGGTTATGACACGGCGATATTTGGAAAGTGGCATCTTGGCTCGAGAATAGAGTGGTACCCACTAAACCATGGATTTGATGAATTTTATGGGGCCCTTCATTCAAATGACATGGCGCCTTTTAAAATATATAGAGATGACCGAGTCATTGAAGATCCTGTCGATCAAACCACGCTCACTCAGAGATACACGTCAGAAGCATTGAGGTTCATCGAACAAAATAAAGATAACCCCTTCTTCTTGTACGTTCCGCATAGTTTTCCTCATGTTCCACTTTTTGTATCTGAAGA
>DMQR01000167.1 GCA_003455605.1 Cryomorphaceae bacterium
CGTGGCGGTGCAGATCGCGCATTCCAAAGCTTCTTGAGTTACTTCCTCAACATGCAGGTAAACCGATTCTTCCCAAGCGACGCGGCAGCGGTTCTTGGAGCAGTAGTTCCCACCACTTCGATAGAAAATGATCAGATAGACGCTCTGCGCGAGGCCACGGCGGCGAATGATCATACCGTGAGCGCTGTAGTACGTAGAATCACTGAATTAGGGGCCATCCCAATTGTTATTGGTGGAGGTCATAACAATGCGTTCGGGTGTTTGAAAGGCAGTAGCGAAGCAAAAGGACGCGCCATCAACTGCCTGAATATCGACGCACATACAGATTTAAGAATGACTGAAGGTAGGCATAGTGGCAACGGCTTTACCTACGCCGTAGATGCAGGCTACATGGCGAATTACTTCATGTTAGGACTTCAAGAGAATTATACGCCAGAATACATTTGGCAAACCATTGAGCACAACGACGCCTACAATGTGGCAAGCTTTGAAGATTTACAATCGGGTGAATTGACCCAAGACGAAGCACTCATTCTCGTCGCAGAACATTTGGGCATGGAATATGGATTGGAATTGGACGTGGATGCCATTGCAAATTTTCCTTCAAGCGCTCAAAGCGTTAGCGGATTTTCCTTTGATCAGGTCCGTCAAATCATCTACGCGCTCGATATGCTGCCCCACTACTTGCATATTTGTGAAGGCCGCGTAACCTCAGAAGAGGAACATGCCTTAGTCGGAAGAGGTTTGGCCCTTCTCGTCTCCGATTTTATCAAAGCACACATCTTTAGCGAATAACATGAGCTACCGGATAGAATGCATACCCAACGTGAGTACTGCCGATCCAGCAATCTTTGAACGCATTGCTGCAGCGATTGAAGCTACCGAGGGCGTAACGCTGCACTTTGTCGATCCGGGTAAAAGTGCCAACCGTACGGTATTCACCTATATCGGCCCCGTGGACCAAGTCCTAAAAGCCACTGATGCGCTCTTTACCATTGCTCTAAGCGAGATAGATATGTGCCAACACCGAGGCGTGCACCCGCGAATGGGTGCTGTGGACGTCTGTCCTTTCGTTTTGCTGGACGATGAAACACATGCAGATGACCTGCTCGAGCGTGTGCGCACGTTCGCTCAGGCAATGAGCACGAAACACGAGTTGGCTATCTACGGCTACGAGCACCTCGCGAGCAGCCCAGAAAGAAAAAACCTCGCAGCTGTGCGCCAAGGAGAGTACGAAGGCCTCATGGAGAGATTTGCTAGCGGCGACCTCCCCGACTTCGGTCCGCAGACCTTCACCTCGGCCGTTGCCCTGTACGGCGCCACAGCGATGAGTGTGCGCGCCTTGATGGTGGCTTACAACGTAAATCTAATAGGCGGCGAGATTAAGGAACGACTGAAGGCAGCAAAGAAAATAGCCGGAAAAATCCGAGAGCGCGCCGGCGGTATGCCTGGGGTAAAAGCCATAGGGTGGTACTTGCCAGATTTCGATCTCGTACAAGTCAGCTGCAACCTCACTAAGCCCTTTGAAGCTGGAGTTTGCGAGGTTTTTACACGAGTACAAGAATTAGCGGAAAAATTGGGATTTGAAGCCCCTTCTTCGGAATTAATTGGTTGTATCCCTCAAAGCCAATTCACCGAAATGACCCCCGAGGAACTGGGATTTGGTAAACTCAAGCCTTTTGAAGGAAATCGTATACTACCTTTATAAGGAAGTTTTAGAAAAATAGATGGCACGATTTTCCCTATTTAGAGTGCCAATAAGACACCATCTATGAAAATCAAAATAGCAGCGGTATTACTGCTTATTTCAAGCTCACTGTGGGCGCAAAACCGTACCCTAAGCGGCTACATCACCGACTTTGAGACAGGTGAAGCGCTTATCGGAGTGAACGTTTGGGCGCCTGAATTAAAATTGGGAACCTCATCTAATAATTACGGGTTCTATTCGCTCACCCTACCAAAGGGTACGCATGTCGTGCGAGTCACCTACCTAGGATACGACAACGACCAGTTTGAGGTGGACCTTTCGAAAAATTTGGAATTTGATTTCCGCCTGAAGCCTTCGGACAACATGCTCAATGAGGTAAATGTCGTTGCCGCTGAAGGACAGAAGATTCAGGAACAAGTGCAGATGTCCAAGATGGAAGTTCCAATCAAGCAGTTGAAATCCCTACCGGCCATTTTAGGTGAAGTGGATATTATGAAAACTTTACAACTCCTACCTGGTGTACAAAGCGGTGGCGAAGGTACTTCCGGCTTGTACGTCCGTGGTGGTTCTCCCGATCAAAACCTCATCCTTTTGGACGGTGTTCCTCTGTACAATGTCAACCACCTCTTCGGTTTCTTTTCGGTCTTCAATGCCGATGCAATTTCTAACGTTAGCCTCACCAAAGGCGGATTCCCAGCACGTTACGGCGGTCGATTGTCTTCCGTTTTGGAAATCAACATGAAAGAAGGGAATATGAATGAGTTTCACGGCGATGCTACAGCGTCCCTCATCTCGTCAAAATTGACCCTTGAAGGACCGCTAATTAAGGATAAGGCATCC
>DMQR01000009.1:0-929 GCA_003455605.1 Cryomorphaceae bacterium
CCGCGAAGCGTTGGGATTCCAGTGCGCACCAGATGGCTATTTGCAACACGAACTCGAGGCAAGCTTCTTGTATGAAGATACCCCGGACCAATTAACCGCAACAGAAGCCGTCAAAAAAGATATGGAGGGCACCATTCCTATGGACCGCTTGATCTGTGGTGATGTGGGCTTTGGAAAAACGGAAATAGCCATTCGTGCCGCCTTCAAGGCAGTTGCCAATGGTAAGCAGGTTGCCATATTAGTCCCAACTACCGTCCTTGCGTTTCAACACTTTAAAACCTTCAGCAAGCGCCTCGAAGGATTCCCAGTCACTGTAGATTACATCAACAGATTCCGTACAACCAAGCAACAGCGAGATACCCTATCCGGCCTAAAATCCGGAAAGATTGATATCGTCATCGGCACACACAAGCTCGTCAGTACCCAAGTAGAATACAAAGACCTCGGCCTGCTGATAGTCGATGAGGAACAGAAGTTTGGTGTGGCTATCAAGGATAAGATCAAAACGCTGAAGATCAACATCGACACCCTAACCCTCACCGCAACTCCCATCCCGAGAACACTTCAATTCTCCCTAATGGCAGCGCGTGACCTCAGCATCATGACCACCCCTCCACCCAACCGTCAGCCCATCGAAACGGAAATAATTGGATTCAATGAGGAAACAATCCGCGATGCAATTAGCTACGAGATTCAACGCGGAGGCCAAGTATTTTTCATCAACAACCGAGTCAGTAACATCCAAGAGGTTGCTGGTATGGTACAACGTCTAGTGCCTGATGCCCATATCGCAATAGGTCACGGGCAGATGGACGGTAAGAAACTCGAGAAAGTCATGCTGGACTTTATGGACGGCAAGTTCGATGTCCTTGTAGCCACCTCCATCATTGAAAGCGGGCTAGACGTTCCCAACGCCAACACCATCATCA
>DMQR01000009.1:1211-5088 GCA_003455605.1 Cryomorphaceae bacterium
ACGATTATCGAGACCGGCATCGATATTCCCAACGCCAACACCATCATCATCAACAACGCCAACCACTTCGGGATGTCCGACCTCCACCAAATGCGCGGGCGTGTGGGCCGTTCCAATAAGAAAGCGTTCTGTAAACTCATTAGCCCGCCGCTGCACTCTTTGACCGACGAGGCCCGTAAGCGACTTCAGGCACTGGAGCAGTTCACTGACCTGGGGAGCGGCTTCAAGATTGCCATGAAAGACCTTGAAATTCGTGGTGCCGGAGATTTATTGGGCGGAGAACAAAGCGGATTCATCTCAGAGATGGGCTTTGATACGTATCAGAAGATTTTAGCGGAGGCCGTGAAAGAATTGAAGGAGAACGAATTCAAGGAACTATACGACAACCCAGATAAAAACAAAGGCTCGGACTTTGTGGACGAGGTGCAGATCGATACTGATATGGCCGTCCATATACCGGATAATTACGTCAATAATATTGAGGAAAGACTCAAGCTCTACCAGCGCTTGGGTGCCATTGCAACGGAGGAGGAGTTACAGTTCTTTGAATTAGAACTAGAGGATAGATTTGGGCCGCTGCCTCGCCAGGTGAAGGACCTATTGTATTCGGTCCGCATTAAATGGCTCGCCAAGCACATCGGATTTACCAAACTCATCATCAAGATGGACAAGCTGATTGGACATTTTGCAGCGGAGAACAACAGCGAATACTACCAACTACCCATTTTCTCAGCCGTTCTCGCCTACTTACAGCGCAACCCGCGTAAGGTCCAGGTCAAACAAAAAGCAGATAAACTTAACTTCGTTGCACAAAACATTAGCAGTCTCGAAGACGTTCATCATATGCTCAGCAGCATCGTGAACAGGGAAAAAAGAGCGGAAGCATGACCACAGCACAGTATATAGAGAAGCGTTTGGGGGAATTGGCCCAGCATAAACTATATTTTGAGCGCCTGTTTTACTTTTTAGAGGAAGAGGAACTATTCTTCATGCCGGACGGCGAGCAGTGGTCGGCAATCGAATGCATAGAACACATCAACAATGTAAATGAGGTGTATTTGGCCCAATTAACCAAAGTTTGCCAACTCGACCAAGCCTCGCAAAGCCAAGTCCTTCCTCTAAGCTGGTTTCAGCGTAAGGCCTACCAATGGATGTCGCCGTTGAGCAAATCTGGAGCCACCAAGGTTCACGCGCCCAAGGCCCTTAAGCCGCGTCGTTTGCGCGATCCCAAACTTAAGATCAGCGCCCAAAAGGTCATGGAGAACTTCATTTCAGACCTAGGTCAAATCGAACGACTCCTGCACATTATTCCCGAGAGTCCGGAACTGCGCAACGTTAAGGTCATCAGTGCCCTCCCTCCTTTTCGAATCAAGGCCTTGACGGCACTCCAGCTCATTGTTCCACACATCGGGCGTCACCTCGAACAGGCGGAACGAATTTTAAAAGGTGGCCGATTACTCAAGGAATCCCAAGAAAACAATCCTGACCTCATTTACCCCACTAAGGATGCATAAAAAACCCGAGCCTCTGCGAGGCTCGGGTTTTTTATGAGTCAGTCTATCAGATTATTTGATAACCTTTATCCAAAGACTTCCATTATACTGTCCATTAAATTTAGTCAACTGTGCTTCATGAGCTGAGTCATAATCAGGGAATTTCAAAATAAACACATAATACATCATGTTATTTTGATCCTGGAAAATATCAACGGCAATTCCGTCTGCCAATAATTTACTTTCCAACTTATGGGCATTTTCTTCTTGACCATATACACCAGCTGTGACATAATACCCCGGTGAACCTGGCTTGACTTGTCCAGCATATTGTTCAGTCGAATATCCTTTGATACGACTATTAATTTCCGCCTTAGCCTCATCTAACTGACTTTGCAATTCTGCTTTTTCTTGTTCAAATAATTCATTTTGCTTGGACGAAACCTCATCATTGAACTCGTCTAAACGATCATTTAAAAAATCTTCAAGCTCTTCTGAAGAGCGACGCTGACGATCCTTAAGCTTTTTGATTTCGTTTTCGAGTCGTTTATCTTTTTTACTTTCTCCAAAGGTGTAACGCAACATGAATTCATGTGAATTACCAAGCGCAAATCCATAGGTATTCAGCGAAAAGTCATAGGCATAACCCAAGGTGATTTTCTCTGTTAAGTGCAAACCAGTGTTGGCAGTAACCGCATAAGAAGAACGATACGCAGCACCTACATAGAAATATTCTTTGTGGTTGAACATCAAACCTGCATCCACTTGTGGATTGGTCACCTCATTTGCACGTACCGTAATGAACGGGCTCAACGTCATCAATCCTTTTTGAAGGTTAACATCGTACTGAGTACTTACAACATAGTGGCGCATGTAATGGTATTGCATCGGACCGAGGTAGTTATCCGAGAAATCCACCTTGGGCGCCAACAAGTTTGGTACGGCAGCACCAAAACTGAAATCACCAAACTGAAGGTTGAATCCAAAGTTCAGGTCAAACTTTCCTGTGTTTAGGGCACTGAAAAGAACTGGGTCCAATTCGTCTGGTACACGAATACCCGCGACATTGATATTATTGTTTACATAGCCAGCACCCAAACCTAAGCTTAGACTATTGCGATCTGTAAACTTCACGTGCCAGGCGTAAGATCCATAGAATCCAGAACGTGCCACGATATCTGTTTGGTCATTGAACGCATAGCCGCTATATCCAAATTTCAGATCATCGCGGTTGCCGTTGAACGCCATGAATTGGGTTTCAGGAGCACCCTGAATATCTGTCCACTGGCGACGGTTCAAAACTGAGATCTCTGTCTTACCCTCAATACCGCTATAAGCAGGATTGAAGAGGTAAGCTGTATTCAAATAGTTAGAAATAAGTGGGAGTTGTTGTGCTTGTGCTGTCCAACAACCCAATACTACTGCGCTAAGTAAAAATAACTTTTTCATAATTAGATGTTGTTTAAGACAGTCACTGCCGATTTAACTCTGATTTCATTGTTGTGTGTCAATATGAAGTAGTATGTTCCATCTTCGAGCTGAGCACCACCGTCAGTAGTTCCGCCCCAAGCATTGTTATATACTTCTTGGTTGTAGACCGGAGTACCCCAGCGGGTGTAAACGGTGAACTCACATGGATCGCCATTTGTAATACCGCTTAGGTCAAGTATATCGTTCATGCCATCTCCATTGGGAGTGATAACGTTCTGAATGTTGCCATAAGTGTTGGCATAGATTATCGTCGAATCTTGTTCGCTAACAAAAACCTGAACACTTGCTGTATCTGTACATCCGTTTAAATCTTGTACTTGAATATAGTATGTCGTCGTATCCTTAGAAGGTGTTGCCAAAGTTGTTGCACTTTGTTGGTTGCTGTAGTAAGAAGGTGAATCGGCAAACCAGTAATATGATGTCCCTCCAGTAGCAGAAAGCGTAGTATTATCTCCAGGGTTTATGATCTGTGGCGATGCCGTTGCTGTTGCCACTACCGCGTAGTTGTAAATATCCAATGTGTCGTAGGTCTTACAAGCATTAATACCTGTAGCTTCGATGACGTATTGTCCAGGTTGAGAAAGATAATTTTGGCCTCCTACCCATAGTCCACCGTTCCAAGAGTAGGACAAGGCATTGCTCACCACACTTACCAAAATACTGTCGTACACACAAATACCCAATGAATCCCCAGGCTGAATGGCCAAGGTCGGGAAGTTTACGAACTCAATGGTCGTTTCATTGGAGGTGTATGAGCAGGTTTCGTTCGTCAGTACCAAACGGTAATCAGCAGTATCTGCCACGATTGAAGTATCCACGGTCAACCACGGCATCGTGTCGTTTGCCAAGTTCAACCAGCTACCGCTACCTGAAGGATAAGCCACTTGCCATTG
>DMQR01000130.1 GCA_003455605.1 Cryomorphaceae bacterium
AAAATGGGAGAAAGTGTTGCCGAAGCCACCATTACCAACTGGCTGAAGAACGAAGGAGATACCATCGACGCGGAAGAAAGTGTCGTAGAAGTTGCTACCGACAAGGTGGACAGCGAAGTCCCTTCTCCTGTAAGCGGCACCATTTTAAAAATCCTTGCCCAAGTTAATGATGTAGCCGCTGTCGGTGCTCCTATCGCCATCATTGAAACCGAAGCTGCAGGAGATACACCAGCAGCTGCTGCACCGACAGAAACCGCTGCACCTGAGCCTCAGGCTGCCGCACAAGAAATCGAAACTTCTATCGCAGCAGCGGCAGCCACCGCGATACCTGCTGTTAGTAATGTTCCTATCGCCAAAAACTCTAACGGAAGATTCTATTCTCCCTTGGTGCGTTCCATGGCAAAAGAAGAGGGCATTTCTCAAGGTGAGCTTGATGCTATTGCCGGATCAGGTAAGGACGGCCGTTTGACTAAAAAAGATTTGTTAGCCTACCTCGAAGGCGGACGCGCTCAAAGCGCTCCTGCACTAGCTGCCGCACCAGCTACCGCACCAACTCAAAGCGCTCCTGCACCTGCCACTACTTCAGCTCCAAGCATTACACCTACCCAAGGTGCTGAAATTATTGAGATGGACCGCATGCGCAAGCTCATTGCGGACCACATGGTAAATTCAGTACATACCTCTCCACACGTGACCAGCTTTGTGGAAGCGGACATGACCCGAGTGGTGCAATGGAGAAACAAAGTGAAAAATACATTCCAGCAAAAGCACGGTGAGAAAATTACCTTCACGCCAATCATCATGGAGGCCATCGTGAAGGCCATCCAAGACTTCCCGATGATTAACGTGAGCGTGGACGGCACCAAAATCATCAAACACGTACACATCAACGTGGGTATGGCTGCAGCCCTTCCATCGGGCAACTTGATTGTACCTGTAGTTAAGAATGCGAACCAACTTTCACTACTAGGCTTGACCAAGGCGGTGAATGATTTGGCCAATAGAGCGCGCAACAACACACTTAAGCCAGATGAAATCTCTGACGGAACATACACACTAACGAACGTAGGCACTTTCGGCAACGTTCTCGGAACTCCTATTATCAACCAGCCTCAGGTTGCCATCATGGCAGCTGGTGCGATTGTGAAAAAACCAGCAGTCATCGAAACTCCTGAAGGTGATTTGATTGGTATTCGTCATAAAATGTTCTTAAGTCATAGTTATGACCATCGTGTAGTAGATGGCGCACTGGGCGGAATGTTCGTAAAACGAGTCGCGGAATACCTGGAAGCTTGGGATTTAAACCGCGAGATCTAGAGCGATTTTCTGATATTTGAATTATCTTTAGAAGCCGCCCAATTAGGGTGGCTTTTTAATTATACGACACCCAAATCATGGATTTGCAACTGACCCGTCCAATTTGCTTTTTCGACCTAGAAACAACCGGCGTTAATGTTACTAATGACCGAATCGTTGAAATTTGCGTGCACAAGGTGCACCCGGACGGTAAGGAAGAAACCCATAACTGGCGTGTAAACCCCACCATACCTATTCCCGATGGTGCTTCTGCAATTCACGGCATCTATGATGCCGACGTGGCAGATAAGCCCACCTTCGCTGCGCTCGCCGCCGAAGTCAACAATCTCATTCAAGACAGTGATCCCGCCGGGTATAACAGTAACAAATTTGATATCCCCCTACTAGCCGAGGAATTCCTGCGCGCCGGTATAGAGTTCGATATGAGTAAACGCCGCGCGGTTGATGTCCAAAATATCTTCCACCGCATGGAGCAGCGTACCCTAACAGCAGCTTATAAATTCTACTGTGGCAAATCACTAGACGACGCCCACAGCGCCGAAGCAGATGTATTGGCTACCTATGAGGTGCTTAAATCACAGTTAGACCGCTATGAAGAATTGGAAAACGATATGAGCTTCTTGGCCGAGTTCTCCAATCGCCAAAAGGTTGTAGATTTTGCGGGCTTCATTGCCTACAATGGACAAGAACAGGAAATCTTTACCTTCGGTAAATACCGTGGGCTAACGGTTGTTAGTGTGCTCCAGGAAAACCCGGGGTATTACAGCTGGATTCAAAATGCAGATTTCCCATTGTACACCAAACAAGTCCTGACAAAGATTAGATTAAAATCCTTCAATAAAGGCGCCCAAAAATTATGAAAATCATTTGCATCGGACGCAACTACACTAGGCACGCGGAAGAGTTGAAAAACCCCATCCCAGAGGAACCAGTCGTGTTTCTCAAACCTGAAACAGCCTTGCTCTTGAAAAAACATCCGTTCTTCATTCCTGAACACAGTAATGAGGTGCACCATGAGTTAGAATTGGTCATAAAAATCAATCGCCTTGGAAAGCATATTGACTCAAGATTTGCTCACAAGTATTACTCAGAAGTGGGTCTGGGTATAGATTTTACGGCGCGCGATGTACAAACAAAGTATAAAGAGAGAGGATTGCCCTGGGAAAAAGCCAAGGCCTTTGACGGCTCAGCAGCGGTTTCCAAATTTTTCTCTTTGGAATCTTTAGGTAAGGACATTCAAAACATCGACTTCCACCTCGATATCAATGGTAAGACAGTCCAACAAGGTAATACAAATAATATGCTATTCCCTGTAAACGAGATTATTAGCCATGTTTCTAAGTATTTCACACTCAAGACTGGAGATTTCATTTTTACTGGAACTCCAGCTGGTGTTGGCCCTGTAAAACGCAACGATTTGTTGGAACTTTATCTGGAAGGAAAACGGGTCTTTTATTTCAACGTGAAATAATTCACTCTCCCAACCCTTTCGTTAACGCATTTTAATTGCACTTTTCTCCGGTGTCAGGTTGGACGCATCCCCATTTTTATATATTTGTAACTACCCATGTTCTACGTTAACACAAACGCATAAAGAATGAAGAAAAGCTTACTAGCTGTACTTTTTATAGCCCTCGCTTCCCCAGCAGTTTTTGGGCAATTCGCACCACCGATTGATACGGTTTTCACAGAAAATTTTGACGGCACCCTCGGGGCCGACTCAATCGCTGCGAATTATAATACAGATTCCTCCAACGCCACGAGATCATGGAACGACACCACCTTCCTTAAAACAACCGGTGGAATGTCTTTCCATACGCAGATTTATTCTAGTGATTCCATCATTTTCGAAACAGATGCTTTCTCGACCATCACTTACACCAACGTTCGATTCACTTTCGACCAAATTTGTAAGATACGATACATACAAAAGGCCTACATCCAGATGTCAAAGGATAATGGACAAACTTGGGTGAACCTAACCGGTACGCATTATCAAGGAGAAAGTCCTCAATTTAGCTCTCAAGGATGGTTTAACGAACTTTCCTACCCATCGGCGTTACTCTCGCCCTATTGGCAGGGACCTACCATTGGGAATTCGAATACTGGTAGCACACCAACCTCTACATGGTGGGCACGTGAGACTTTTGATTTGAGTGCATACTTGGGTGATTACGATAACACCAACTCACAATACGGATATGCACAATGTAAAATCCGCTTTGTGATGACCAACAAAACAGGCACTCCTTCACCGGCTTCATTGGCCGGATGGTTTGTAGATAACCTCATGGTGGAAGGTGCGCCCTGTGAATTGGAACCACCAACTCTTGATTGGATTAACGTTAGCGTTCAAGCAAAACCAAATGGTGCTCGCTACATGCCTTCACAAGATGTCCGTGTAAAGGGTAAAGACAACGCAGGGGTAGATAGTATGCGTATATATTTCCGTCGTTATGACTACAG
>DMQR01000032.1 GCA_003455605.1 Cryomorphaceae bacterium
ACCTTCACAAAGCACACGGAGCAGTAGCAATAGCTCAAAAAGCTACTCACCTGGGAATTCAGGACGCAATAGTTCTGGCAGCAACGGTGCAGGAGGATCGCGTCGTCGATGAATAGATTAAAATTTCTTTTTCTAGCCTCACTTATGGGCTTGCAAGTGTACGCCCAAGACTTAGATTATTTCCTAGAACTCAATCAACCTACAACCATTGGGGATGCGCGCTTTAATAGCATGTCTTCTGCAACAGTAGCCCTAGGCGGGAGCATGACGGCCATCTCATTGAACCCTGCCCTTGCTGGACTGTACAGACAACAAGGATTCAGCTTGAATGCCGGAGGCTTGACTAGGACCATGTACGATCAAGATGATTTGTTTTTGAGAGGATCTACAAACCGAGCGATCCTTCCAAATTTCGGATGGGTATCTAAAGACCCAGAAAGCCCTATGCGCCTGTTTTTTGTCTACAATACAGACCATGCATATGCGCGAAAGTTTAATATTCAGGCCAGTGATGCTAACAGCATGCAAATGCCCATCATTAATTACGCCAACGGGACGCCGCCCGAGTTTTTAGCGGATAATCTAGGGCCCTATGAAGATATGCTATACCAATGTTATGCTGTGGACTGGGACCCTGATAAGATGGAATATATAAGCACCGCCGACCTCACATCAACGGATTATACACACAACTATTTCCGAAAAGGCCTGAGAAATAGATCTACCCTTGGTGTAGCTTTTCAGCACAGTCCTCAATGGTACTTCGGAGGAAGTGTTCAAATAACTACATCCAACGAGGATGTCGAGGTAGAGCATCGCGAGACCTATAACACTTTTTCGGATTTGAATTATTTCAGCTCTACGGAGGCGTGGACCAATGTGTCCTTGGGTATTAGTGGTAATCTAGGCATGTACTATCGCCCTGTCCAATTCCTTCGACTAGGCGCAGCACTCGAGTTGCCACAAATTCATGGCTTTAACTTAGATTGGGAAACAACTTTCAGAGCAACGCGTCCTTCGGTCAGTAGCAGCGCGATGGTCGCAGAGGGTTACGGTACAGAGTATAGCTGGGGTATCATCACCGCACCCAAACTCCAAAGCGGTGCAACCATTGTGATGGGACGCGCGGGCCTTATTACCGCTGGCCATACCTTTATTCCACATTCGTGGACCATGAGCACGGGCAAAAACGAGCGCTACCTCACCGAAATCATCGACAGCACCATTTCAAATCAGCACCTCTTTGCGCTAGCTACTGAGTGGCGGTTAGGACCTTTAATTTTAAGAGGCGGGGGGCAATTCTCTCCTTCCTATCGCGAAGGACAACAAGCCGCCGTTGGATACAGCTTGGGAGTGGCTATTCGTAGCGATCAAACCACGGTAGAATTTGGCTGGCAACGCCGTATTCAACGCAGTCAATACTATCCGTTTAGCAAGGATTACAGCGATGCATTCTTATACCAAATGCAAGAAGCCATTCTGGTCGTGGGCGTAGCTTGGAAAATCTAAGGGGCTTTTACATCTTTTGCCGTATTTTGCAGAAATAAGAACTGCATTAGAATTACACTATGAACTTCACTTGGTTGAAACACCTAACTGCCCTTGTATTACTCATCTCCGTATGCCTTCCGCAGGAAAGCTTTGCGCAACGTAAAAGCAAAGACGACGCTCCAGCATGGACCGACGCTAGCTTGAGTGCTTTCAAATGGAGAAATGTTGGTCCAGCAACCACCTCAGGTCGTATCGTCGACCTCGCAGTGGATACTTATAATCCTGGCACCTTATACCTGGCCTTAGCCTCTGGAGGGGTATGGAAGACTACCAATAATGGCACGACCTTCGAGCCCATTTTCGACGGTGAAGGAAGCTACAGTACTGGGTGTGTTACCATAGACCCAACTAATTCGAATGTCGTTTGGGTCGGATCGGGTGAAAACAACAACCAGCGTTCTGTACCCTACGGCGATGGCATATATGTGAGCCGCGACGGTGGAAAATCTTGGGACAATGTTGGATTGTCTAAGAGTGAGCATATCGGTATGATTACCATTGACCCGAATGACGGTAACCACGTTTATGTGGCTGCTTACGGTCCTTTGTGGAGCGCCGGGGGTGAGCGCGGAATTTATGAAACGAAGGATGGTGGGAACAATTGGACCCGCATTCTGCAGATAAGTGAGCATACAGGTTTCAACGAAATACACATGGATCCTAGAGATTCAAAAACTTTATACGCAACGGCACACCAGCGTCGTCGCCATGTGTATACCTACCTCAGCGGTGGGCCAGAGAGTGCCATTTACAAGAGCACAGACGGTGGAGCGAATTGGGAAAAGCTTGGCGGCGGATTGCCTGGTGGTGATGTAGGTCGTATTGGGATGGATATTTCACCGGCGAATCCAGACAAGTTATACGCGACGATTGAAGGGCACGGTACTTACGCCTCGGAAGATCGTGGAGCGAGCTGGAGCAAAAAATCGGGCCATGAAACTTCTGGAAACTATTATGTAGAGTTCATTTGCCACCCTACGAATGAAAACACTGTGTATAGTATGGATACCTATGCGCAAGTAAGCACGGATGGCGGAAAAACATTCAACCGCATTCCCAAGCGATTCAAGCACGTGGACAACCACTGTTTGTGGATTGACCCCGCGAATACGGATCATATGTACATAGGCACTGATGGTGGTTTGTATGAGACTTGGGATGGGATGAGCAGTTGGAATTGGAAGGCAAATATTCCTACGATTCAATTTTACCGCGTAGCCGTCGATAACGATTGGCCGTTCTATAACATTTACGGAGGGACTCAGGATAACAATAGCTTGGGTGGACCGTCGCAAACTATCAATTCTCGTGGGATCATCAATAGCGATTGGTTTGTAACCAATGGTGGCGATGGTTTTGAAAGCGCTACGGATCCAGACGACCCGAATATTGTATACGCACAGGCTCAATACGGATGGTTGGTACGATTCAACAAACAGACAGGTGAAAAAACACCAATTCAACCGCAGAGCAGGTATAAAGAAGCGGCGTACAGATGGAATTGGGATGCGCCTCTTATTGCAAGTAAACACCAAAAGAAAACTTTATACTTCGCAGCGAATAAAGTCTTTAAGAGTACGGACCGTGGAGATGGCTGGACGCCTATTAGCGGGGACTTGAGCAGACAATTGGATCGCAACACCCTGCCTATTATGGACCGCTACTGGGGACCAGAGGCTATTGCATTGCACAAGAGCACCTCGATTTATGGAAACATCGTCACCATGAAAGAACACCCGAACAAGCAAGGTCATTTATGGGTCGGAACGGACGACGGATTGGTTTGGAAGACCGAAGATGACGGGAAGAATTGGACCAGCGTTAAGAACTTCAACACCTTGCCGAAAACCCAAGTTGGATCACTCAACCTACCGCTGGTGTATGTTCAGGATATCGTGCCTTCGCAGCACGACGATAAGGTAATCTATGCTGCGTTCAACAACCATAAAAATGGGGACTTCAAGCCATACTTGTTCAAGAGTGACGACGGTGGCCGTTCATGGAAAAACATCGCGAATGACTTGCCTGAGCGTGGATCGATATATAGCGTTGCCGAAGATCATATCAACTCGAACCTATTGTTCGTCGGTACTGAATTTGGACTTTGGTTTACCCTTGACGGTGGTGAGCATTGGAAGGAACTGGGCAGTGGATTGCCGACCATCGCAGTACGCGATATCGCGATACAAGAGCGCGAGAATGATTTGGTTGTGGCTACTTTCGGTCGCAGTTTCTACGTTCTAGATAACTACAGCCCGCTTCGTGAACTCGAATATGTTCTGAATCAAGACAATGCCTTCTTTACCACGAAGCCTGGCCTTTTATTTCGCCGAGCGAACATTGGTGGTGTGGATTATAAAGGCGCTCAATACTACACCGCAAAAAATCCAAAAGTCGGAGTGACCTTTGAGTGGAATACTTCTTCGAGTGCTGCTAAAGTGAAAGACAAACGTCCGGAAGCAGATGAAAACCTACCCCACTACCCTAGCTTGGATCAGCTGCGCGAGGAGGATTGGGAAGAGAAGGCATACTTATTGTTCGAAGTTACTGACAGTAGTGGCACTCCTGTAGCCCGCTTCACAAAGGGAGATAGCAAAGGTATTCAGCGCTATACTTGGGATGGGCGTATGAGCAGCACATCTTCTATAAGCACCAACGGCGAACCCATAACAGAAGCCTATGGTACTTCGTTTGTTATGCCAGGCAATTATTTTATATCAATGCACCGTTCGACTAATGGATCCTTGGAAACTTTGATAGATAAACATGAGTTTAAAGTCAACCATCTTTACAACTACGAAGGGATCGACATGGCCTTCAATCAGAGCGTTGACGCTTTAAGCGAACGTATGAACAAGGTCATGGCTGAGTTTGATGAATTAAATGAAGAATTGGGCAAACTACGTGCTGGTCTGCGCAATACGCCTGGAGCTTCTATAGAAGACTTGGGCACTGCACGCTCCTTAGACGTTCAGCTCAAAGAGGTAGGGGTACTGCTCAAGGGAGATGCCACAAGAAGCAAACGTGAATTTGAATCTGCGCCATCGGCACAAAATGCTTTAGGGTTATTGGCTTGGGGCGCCTTCAATCACCGCGGCGTACCTACAGGCACAATGAAGCAACTCAAAGAAGATGCTATGGCCATGTTGGTGGATGCAGAAAAAGCATTGACTCAAATCGATGAGGCGATGGACGCATTGAAGGCAAAAGCTGTTGAACAAGGGGTACCGTTTTGGGATTAATAGTTCGTACCTTTGCCGCCCCTAATTAAGAATAGAATTGTACCTTATGTCTAAAGAACTACAAGCTTTATTGGCTGAAGAGATTGGCGATGCACACGAGAGTTTTTCTGCTGAGACTCCCTTGCGCAGTGATGCGTTCGATAAAAGCAATGAGGAAAAAATTGCCATCATTGCGGATCACGTACGTAGTATTCTGGAAACCCTAGGCATGGACCTCAGCGACGACAGCCTTCAAGGCACCCCAATGCGCGTTGCTAAATTATTCGTCAACGAGGCCTTCGGCGGATTGCACCCGGATCGCAAACCTTCGATGAGCACCTTCGAGAATTCCTACCGCTACAATGAAATGTTGGTAGAGAAGAACATCGTGGTCTACTCCACCTGTGAACACCATCTACTCCCTATTGTGGGGCGTGCTCACGTGGCCTACATTTCCAACGGAAAGGTTGTTGGCTTGAGCAAGATGAATCGTATCGTGGATTACTATGCTAAACGCCCTCAGGTACAAGAGCGCCTCACCCGTCAAATCGTACAAGCCCTCCAAGAAACTTTGGGTACTAAGGATGTCGCTTGTGTCATCGACGCGAAACACCTCTGCGTGAACTCACGCGGTATTCGTGACATCGAAAGCTCCACGGTTACTGCAGAATTCGGCGGAGCCTTCCAGAATGAGGAGAATAAAAAAGAGTTTCTGAACTACATTAATTTGAATACCGAATTCGGCGCCTAGTGAACCCGTTATACGAAGTCTATCCCCTCCATATTGAAAACAGCCTAACTGGCGAAAAGGAACTCTTTTCCCCAGTCCTCGAGGGACGCGTAGGCATGTATGTATGTGGACCGACCGTATATAGCGATGTACACCTAGGGAATGCTCGAACGTTTACCTCATTCGATCTAATCTTCCGTTATTTAATGCATTTGGGGTACAGCGTGCGTTACGTGCGCAATATTACAGATGTAGGCCATTTGGAGAATGACGCAGATAGCGGCGAGGATAAGATTGCAAAGAAAGCCCGTCTCGAAGCACTCGAGCCTATGGAAATCGTCCAACGTTATACTGTTGATTTCCATAAGGTGATGGGGCAATTAGGCGCGCTACCCCCTTCCATCGAGCCTACCGCAACCGGTCATATTGTCGAGCAAATCACCATGACCCAAGCCATCCTAGACAAAGACTGGGCCTACGAAAGCAACGGTTCTGTATACTTTGATGTCAACGCCTACAATAACGATGGCGGGGACTACGGTGTACTCTCAGGTCGCAAGATGGACGAGCTTCAAGCCGGAAGCCGAGCCCTAGACGGACAAGATGAAAAGCGCAATCCTGCGGATTTTGCCCTTTGGAAAAAAGCCTCTCCAGCACATATAATGCGCTGGCCTTCACCTTGGGGCGATGGATTCCCAGGATGGCACCTCGAATGTTCTGCGATGAGCACCAAATACCTCGGCGATGAATTTGATATTCACGGGGGCGGTATGGATTTAAAATTCCCTCACCACGAATGCGAGATTGCACAAAACAAGGCCTGCACAAACCACAACGGTGCGCGTTATTGGATGCATGCTAACATGCTAACACTCAACGGAAAACGCATGAGTAAAAGCACCGGCAACACCATCCTACCTGGAGAACTATTCTCCGGCACCAACGATCAATTGATTAAGGCCTTCCACCCTTCAGTGGTTCGATTCTTCATGATGCAAGCCCACTACAGCAGCGTACTGGACTTTAGCAATGAAGCGCTTTTAGCCGCGGAAAAAGGACACAATAAACTTCTTGCCGCTTGGAATATACTTCAACAAGCGAGCGCCAAAGGTGGCCAAGGGTTTGATGTTCAAGCATGGAAAGACAAGTGCTATGGCGCTATGAGCGATAACTTCAATAGCCCTATCCTAATCGCCCATTTATTCGAGGCCGTTAAATTCGTCAATGCAAGCGAAGGCGGTCTCGCCATTACTGCTGGTGATTTAAAGGAGCTGCAACAGTCCTATAAAACCATGGTCTTCGAAATTCTAGCGCTCCAGGGCGTGGAAAGTCAAAGCGCACACAAGGATGCATTGGATAAAGCAATGGATTTAATCATTGAATTAAGAGCACAAGCTCGTACCAATAAGGATTGGAGTACAGCAGATTTGATTCGGGACCAGTTAAACGATGCAGGTATACAACTGAAGGACGGATCGGAAGGCACGACCTATAGCCTCTAAGTATGAAAACCTTATCCCATTTGTTATCGACGGTGCTGGCCGCACCCCTGCTACTTTTGATTTGGTTATACCGAAAGGTCTTATCTCCATTAATTGGACCCTCATGCCGCTACCAACCGACCTGCAGCGCCTACGCCGCAGAAGCCCTTAAAATCCACGGTCCCTTTCGAGGCTTCTGGATGAGCATCAAACGTATCGGAAGCTGCCATCCTTGGGGAGGTAAAGGCTGGGACCCAGTTCCGGGCAGTACATTAGAAAAAGAATTAAAAGAGAAAAACATCATCTAATCCTATACTAGTCATTATGGAAAAAACCTTGTTTTTTGCCACCATCTTCGCCATTGTTGCTTGCCAACCAACAGGAGAAACTGCTGATGGAGAAACTGGGGCTACTTGGGAAAGCAAAATTTACTACGACCAAGAGGTGCATTTAAATCACGTACGTCAGCTAACTGCTGGCGGAGATAATGCCGAAGCTTATTTCAGTTTCGACGGTACTATGCTAACCTTTCAGAGCAATGCAGAAAAATGGGGCAACGAATGTGATCAGATTTATGCCTTTAATTGGGATACGGACACCATAGTAGAAAACGAACCTCAGCTCATCTCTAATGACTTAGGGCGCACCACCTGTGCGTATTTCATGCCTGGAGACACCACTATACTCTAT
>DMQR01000162.1 GCA_003455605.1 Cryomorphaceae bacterium
CAAAAAACGCGACCACAGAAAACTAGGTAAGGAATTAGAACTATTCACCTTCAGCCAACGCGTAGGTCAAGGATTACCGTTGTGGTTGCCGAAAGGCGCCATGCTTCGCGAGCGCTTGGAAAACTTCCTCAAGCGTGCCCAGAAGAAAGCAGGTTATAGCCCAGTGATTACCCCGCACATTGGAAATAAGGAACTATACGTTTGTTCCGGTCACTACTCGAAATACGGTAAAGACAGCTTCCAACCTATTCACACTCCGGAAGAAGGCGAAGAGTACTTGCTCAAGCCCATGAACTGTCCCCACCATTGTGAATTGTACAAGGCGACGCCAAAATCGTATAAGGATCTTCCCGTGCGCTTCGCAGAGTTTGGTACCGTTTATCGTTACGAACAGAGTGGTGAATTGCATGGTTTGACACGCGTTCGTGGTTTTACACAGGACGATGCACATATTTTCTGTACACCGGACCAATTAAAAGACGAGTTTAAAAACGTTATCGACTTAGTACTATATATCTTCAAAACACTGGACTTCAAAGACTACACCGCTCAGGTGAGTTTGCGCGATTCAGAAAAGCCGGAGAAGTACATCGGTTCCGATGAAAACTGGGTAAAGGCAGAGGCAGCCATTATTGAGGCAGCTGACGAAAAAGGATTAAACACTGCAGTGGAATACGGCGAGGCCGCCTTCTACGGACCGAAGCACGACTTCATGGTCAAAGACGCTCTCGGCCGGAGCTGGCAGCTCGGTACTATCCAGGTGGATTACAACCTGCCAGATCGTTTTGAACTAGAATATAAAGGCAGCGACAACCAAGAGCACCGCCCAGTTATGATTCACCGAGCACCATTCGGTTCGATGGAGCGCTTCGTTGCAGTACTACTAGAGCACTGTGGTGGAAACTTCCCGTTATGGTTAACACCAGAGCAAGTGAAGATTTTACCGGTGAGCGACAAATACAATGAGTACGCTAAAGAAGTGGCCCAATTCCTAGAAATTTCCGATATTCGCGCCCTCGTCGATGAGCGTAACGAAAAGATTGGCAGGAAGATACGAGATGCAGAAGTATCCAAAACGCCATTTATGTTAATCGTCGGCGAGAAGGAAATGGAGAGCGGTCAGTTGAGCGTTCGTCGTCACGGTCAGGGAGACCAAGGCGCCGACTCCAAAGAAGAATTTGTACAATTAATTGCGAAAGAGATCGCGCAACTAATTGACTACTAGAGGTTTAATTAAATAAGAATTACACTGAGAAGAGGCAAAAGAAAGGCGCCAAAAGAGAAATTGGCCGCAAACCACAGAATCAATGACAAGATACGGGTACCAAAAATCCGACTCGTTGGTGATAATGTTGAGCAAGGTGTCTACAACACTGGAGATGCTATGCGCATGGCAGACGATATGGATTTGGATTTGGTCGAGATTTCACCAAATGCGGACCCACCGGTTTGTAAAATAATTGATTACAGCAAATTCATGTACGAGCAGCGCAAAAAGCAAAAAGAGCTGTCAGCTAAGGCAGTGAAGGTGGTAATCAAAGAAATTCGTTTCGGCCCTAACACCTCAGACCACGATTACGAATTTAAGAAGAAGCATGCCATTGAGTTTTTGCAAAGTGGTGCCAAGGTAAAGGCCTTTGTTTTCTTCCGCGGACGATCGATTGTGTACAAAGACAAAGGGGAGATTTTACTCCTACGTTTGGCTCAAGATCTTGAAGAATATGGCAAGGTAGAACATATGCCTTCTATGGACGGCAAGAAGATGAATCTTACCATCGCCCCAAAAAAGTAAGTAACTCCAATAAATAACAGTTGAATCATGCCAAAAATGAAGACCAAATCCAGTGCTAAAAAGCGTTTCAAGCTTACTGGCTCTGGTAAAATCAAAAGAAAGCACGCTTTCAAGTCACACATTTTAACTAAGAAAGCAACAGACCAGAAACGTCGTTTGACAAAATCTGGCTTGGTGGATACCTCAGACGAAGCAAACATCAAGAACCAATTGGGAATGAAGTAATTCCCAGAGTTAATTAATAACCCTGTGCTGGGTAGCTAAACCTTCTTGTAACAGTAGAAGTACCTCTCACAAAAAATTAAAAAATTATGCCACGTTCAGTAAATGCTGTAGCTTCAAGAGAGCGCAGGAAAAAATTGATGAAGCACGCCAAAGGGTACTTTGGTCGTCGCAAAAACGTTTGGACGGTTGCTAAAAATGCGGTAGAGAAAGGTCTAACGTATGCCTACCGCGACCGTAAGAATAAGAAACGCACCTTCCGCGCATTGTGGATCCAGCGTATCAATGCAGGTGCACGTTTGCACGGAATGTCTTACTCTCAGTTTATGGGAGCAGCCAAGAAGGAAAACATTGAATTGAACCGTAAGGTATTGGCGGATCTAGCCATGAACCACCCTGAGGCGTTCAAAGCGATCGTTGATAAGGTGAAGTAATAATTTTTGGAGTACTTAAGAAATGTCTCGTTCCTTTGGAGCGGGACATTTTACTTTTGGAGCAGTTCGTAGCCGTTCCAACTAATGCGGCGTAAGCTTCCCGAGGGTGTGGTATAGCGGTCCAACAACACCGCTCCCTCTAAGGCAGGCAACTCGTGAGCAAACAACCACTTCTCCTCCCCGTCTAAACGCCACGGCCCTGGAATTTTCGCCGTGCTTGCCACGACATTAATGTGATCAAATAGGCCCGCAATTGCATGACTCTCTGGAGCTTTGACAATATCTTCTGGTTTGCCTTTTTGCACCAATGCACCGTTCTTAATCACCCACAACTGATCCGCGATCATCAAAGCATCGCTCGGATCGTGTAGGACTAAGATGGCTGCTATCTGTGCATCACGCACCATTTGCTTCACGTCAATTAAAATGCCGGTCTTCGTGCGCAAATCCAACTGCGCTAGACTCTCGTCCATGAGCAGTACGGGCGGTTGGTTCGCCATGGCCTTTGCGATGCTTACACGCTGGCGCTGTCCACCGCTCAAAGAGCGCACCGGAAGTTGGTCTTGACCTTGGAGTTGCATGGCACGAACTAAGGCATCCACGCGCTGATCGCGAGCTTCCTCCTCCAAACGCAACAAATGATGTGCAATATTTTCGCGGGCGGTAAGCATGGGCTGAAGATCGTCGAGTTGCGGCACCCATCCGGCTTTGGTTTCATCCAAGACCAGCATTTTCTTGAGCGTTTTCACGGGCTCACCCACTATATGAACAGCTCCTTCCAAAGGGTCTAATTCCCCTCGCAACAACCGCATGAGGGTGCTCTTGCCTGCCCCACTTGGTCCCAACAAAACCACCACCTCACCCGAACGCACCTCTGCATCGCCAAAGTGGAAGGTTGCCGTATCGAAGGCGAAGCTCAAATTTTCAATGTGGACTGCGGGTACAGGCATAGTAAAGCAACAAAAAAGCCGCCCCAAAGTTGGGGCGGCCGTGGAAAAAATCCTAATTCAATATTATAGGTGGATCACCTCGTCGTACGCTGCAGCCGTAGCCTCCATGAAG
>DMQR01000148.1:0-2315 GCA_003455605.1 Cryomorphaceae bacterium
ACGTTAAATACCAATGCCGGTGTGGCCTTTAGATTTAATCTTTCGCAATAGGGGAGAAGAGAATAAAATTGGACTTAAATTTGAAGTCCAAAACTTATGCATATGCAGTTTCCAGATAATTTAAAGTACACAAAGGACCACGAATGGATCCGCGTTGAAGGCGATGAAGCCTATGTTGGTATTACAGCGTTCGCTGCGGGCGAGCTTGGTGATATCGTTTTCGTTGATGTTGATACAGAAGGCGAGTCATTAGATAAAGACGAAGTATTCGGTTCTGTAGAGGCAGTGAACACTGTATCAGATCTGTTCTTGCCAGTGAGTGGTGAAGTCTTGGAATTCAACGAGGCATTGGAAGATGCTCCTGAATCTGTCAATGACGATCCTTACGGCGACGGATGGATGGTGAAAATTAAAATTACGGATGCTTCAGAATTAGAAGGCCTCATGGATGCCGCTGCGTACGAAGCGATACTTGGATAAGCCATGCGCAATCCTTGGATATATAGGGCCCCAGCACTTGCATGGGGCTTTTTAATTATCTACCTGAGCCTCGCGCCAGTTCAACACCTCGATCCTGGATGGGAGTTGAATGTTTCAGATAAATTGGCGCACGGAGTTCTTTATTTTGCTTGGGTAGTACTCTTGTATTTTGGCACTTCTAGGGCTTATCAAAAACCGGTGAGACGTCGTAAAATGATCTTTTATTGGACGGCAGCGGTTGTTGCGGGCGCTGGCCTAGAACTTTTTCAAGGCTGGATGTCCTACGGGCGCAGCGCAGATGTCCTAGATGCTCTCGCCAACACCGGTGGTGCAATCATTGCAATTGTAGGGAGCCGATTTCTTCATAAATTCTTGGCATAGTTTTTTGAGTAGTCTAAGTGAACCCCTTGAATCACTTGGTTATGAAAACGAGAAATGCCAATCCTAAACACTCAACGCTTGAAGCAAACAGACCTTTATTATGAATCATTTGATGAATGAGCTGCAATGGCCTGAAGGGCTGAAGGAAAAAGGAAAGGTATTTGTGGAGCTAACATTTGATGCCACAGGTCATTTAGCTGAGGTCAATAGCTTGCGTTCATACGATGATTTGGCCAAGGCGGAAGCATTGCGCGCGATGCGTGCTCTTACCGATCCAATAAGCCCAGGAACAGTAGATGGAGTACCAGCTCCTGTGAGTATGATTGTTCCAGTCATGTTTACCCGTAATTGACCCTAATTAGATATTGCGCGACGGATACTTTTGGTTATTTTAGCGCCTCAATAGTTCGAGTTCATGAAAACAAGAAAGACAACAAAAGCAGACGCGGAAAATAAGAAGAGCCTCTTCTTATTGATCGGATTGACTGCTTCGCTTGCTATGACTTTATTCTTTTTAGAGCTTAAGTCATACGAAAGTGGCCCAGGTGATTTGGGTAAAATGTCATACGATGATGATGATGAAATCGCCATCATTACTAACCGTACACCACCTCCGCCACCTCCGCCACCTCCACCGGCACCGCCAGAGGTGATTCAGATTGTGGAAGATGATTTAGAGATTGAAGAGGTGGAATTTGAATCTACGGAAACAGATGAAAGCGATATCATCGAAATTGTCGAAGTCGTAGAGGAAGAAGATGAAATCTTTAACTTCGCGGTTGTTGAGAACAAGCCTATATATCCAGGTTGTGAAAAAATGGCCACTGAAGATGAGAAGTTCATGTGTTTTAACCAAAACATCATGAAGCACATCGGTAAAGAGTTTGACTTTCCAGAATTGGCCCGACAAATGGGTATCCAAGGGAAAGTATATGTGAACTTCGTTATTGAGAAAAACGGTAAAGTGAGCAATGTAACTATTGCACGTGGAGTGGATAAGCTCATCGATGATGAGGCCATTCGTGTCATCAAGTTATTGCCCAAGTTTACTCCGGCAAAACAGCGCGGTAAGCCAGTACGAATGCAGTACACGGTACCGATCAACGCTAGATTGCAATAATTTAAAGAATTCCTTCTGAGCCCGGGTGTTGCCCGGGTTTTGCTTTTACAACATAGCCCATTATGTCTATAGAACTCCTTACAAATACACTTGTTGCTGCACAAGCAGCATTGGACGGCGGTGCCGCCATACTTAATGTATATAATAACGAAGAAACTCAGGTAGAGATTAAGGGTGATGATAGCCCCTTGACCCAAGCGGATTTGAAAAGCAATGCGGCCATCATGGAGCACTTGAGTAAAACAAGCTACTGGGTGTTGAGTGAAGAAGGTAAACATATGGAATACGCCGACCGCAAGGACATTAGTATCATGTGGATTGTCGATCCCTTAGA
>DMQR01000148.1:2641-4899 GCA_003455605.1 Cryomorphaceae bacterium
GGAACAAAAGAATTTATCAAGCGCAATGGAGAGTTCACTGTGAATGTCGCGTTAGTGCAGGATGGCACTCCAGTCTTAGGTGCGGTATATGTTCCGGTAACTGGAGAATTGTATTTAGGTATCGTGGGTCAAGGATCAAAGAAATACCATTTCGATGCCGGCGCTACACTGAGTCGGAGCGACCTTGATGGAGGTACGGCGTTGCCAGTGGCTATGGATCGACCTTTTACAGCCGTGGGTTCCAGATCACACATGAACCAGGAGACCTCAGATTTCTTAGAGCAATACCGTAAAGAGCACGGAACCGTGGAAATCATGAGTAAAGGTTCGAGTTTAAAAATATGTATGGTTGCTGAAGGTTTGGCAGATATATATCCACGTTTTGCACCCACGATGGAATGGGATACTGCAGCAGGACAGGCAGTGGTTGAAGCCGCTGGTTTCCAGATGGTCACTAAGGATATGCGCACTCCGTTGAAGTACAACAAAGAGAATTTACTGAACCCATATTTTATCGTGCTTTAGCGCTTACTGATTCCCTTTTCAGGTACTATCTTTACACCTCATGATGTCCCCTAATACACTCACTACATCTGTTGAGATTTCCTTTATAAAGGAAGTTATTCGCCTCAGCAAACTTCGCTTGAGCACTTCGGTGGTGTTTTCTTCGGTGGCCGGGTACATTCTTGGTTTTATATCATTTAATTGGACCCACTTCATCCTCCTAATCATAGGTGGAATCACCGTGGTTGCTGCTTCTAATGCGCTGAACCAGATGTATGAAAAAGACCGTGATGCATTAATGGAGCGCACGAGGAATCGTCCATTACCATTGGGTGCACTGAGTATGCGCCAGGCTTGGATGGTTTCAATGTTGTTGTTGCTGGTAGGCCTAAGTGCCTTGTACTACATCAATCCAATGACTGCGTATTTTGGAGCATTGAGTGTCATAATGTATGCGGTGGTTTATACCCCATTAAAGGCCAGAACGCCCATGGCGGTATTCGTCGGAGCCTTCCCAGGAGCCATCCCGTATATGCTCGGTTGGGTAGCCGCTCGAAATGATTTTGATATTGAAACGGGTACGCTTTTTGCACAGCAATTTTTCTGGCAATTCCCTCATTTCTGGGCCATCGCATGGTTTTCTTATGACGATTACGCTAAAGCAGGATATTACCTACTTCCTTCTCGATATAAGGACCGCAGTTCACAACTATTCATTGTTGTCTATACCCTTTGGATGCTATCTTTTGGGGTATTACCAGCCTTCGGTATTACCGGTGAATTAACACTTTCACCAGTAGGTGCTGTATTGGTCGGTGCGCTTGGACTGTGGGTGTTACGTCAAGCTTTTGCTCTGCTTAATGACGGAGAAGATAAGGTGGCGAGAAAACTAATATTTAGTAGCATTGGTTATCTCACTGGAATGCAAATTATTTATATCATTGATCGATTTATTTAATGGAAACGCTTCAACAACAGAGAAAGAGAGCTTCAAAGCCGCTACTGTGGATAGGTATTGGTAGCATTATTATGGCCTTTGCGGGCATGACTTCAGGATACGTCGTGAGCCGAACTACCTTGGTCGCCAATGAGCAATGGATCACCTTTGCGCTGCCGCCAGCTTTTATGTACAGCACAATAATTATGCTGTTGTCATCGGCAATTTTTTGGTGGGGCAAGCGTGCCTTCAGCAAGGGAAATACAAAAACTCTAACGCCTTCATTGGCCGCAGTTTTAATTTTAGGGCTCCTTTTTATTTGGTTGCAAGCTGAGGCGTGGGGTCAATTAATGGCGGAGAATATCATTTTCGCAGGGGCGCAATCGCATCCTTCAGGCTCTTGGGTGTATGCGATTTTCATCTTCCATGCAGCACACGTTTTGGGTGGAATCATAGCTTTAATTAGAACACTTATCCGCTCATTACGAGGGCGTTATACTATAGAGGATTACCATGGTGTAGACCTCACTGCTATTTATTGGCATTTTGTGGACCTATTGTGGTTGTATTTGTATGTCTTTTTAAGCGTTATGCGTTAAATTTGCTCAAACTTTGAAAACTATCCATTATGGCTTCAACCGCTGAAATGACAAAGGAAGAAAATCATTGGGGAGGTGCCTCTAGGCCTCTAGGTGCTCGCTATGGAAAGCTAATGATGTGGTTTTTCTTGCTTTCGGATGCATTAACATTCTCTGGATTTTTGACTGCTTATGGTTTGATGCGTTTCAAGTACGAAAAAACTTGGCCTATTGCTGAG
>DMQR01000127.1 GCA_003455605.1 Cryomorphaceae bacterium
CGTGCTGTTCGTATTATGGGGGTTTGGCCTGAAGACGAACGTGCACAAACCACGCTTCCTATGAGTTTGGTGGAAGGTGATTTCTTTGAATCTGCCGGTCGGAACAGGTTGGTTATTGGGGAAAAATTGGCCAACAGATTAGGCCTAAAGCTCCGCAGCAAAGTGGTCTTGACCTTCCAAGATGCAGAAGGGACGCTCAGTCGTGCCTCATTCCGGGTTTCAGGTATTTATAAGACGCTGAATGCGACTTGGGATGAGTTTCACCTGTACGTACATCATAAGGATCTCGAGCATACCACAGGAGCCCCGCTTGTTCATGAGTTATTGATCAGGTATAATGAGACTGTGGATACTGATGAGAAGACTATCGAGTTAGCGTCAGCGTTGCCGGAAGACTTGAGTGTGATGAGTTGGAAACATGTAAACCCTGAGCTGGGTTTTGCGGATGATATGATGGCTATTATGCTTGTACTTGTACTAGGGATTATTATGATGGCCTTGCTCTTTGGCATCATCAACAATATGCTAATGGCTATTTTGGAACGCCGAAGAGAATTGGGCATGTTGATGGCTGTGGGCATGAACAAAGGCAAGCTTTTCCTTATGATTTTGCTCGAAACACTTATGCTTGGTTTTGTCGGCGGGCCCATTGGCATAGTACTCGGGGACTTAAGTACTCGAATCATGATGCGGATAGGCGTGGATTTGACCAGCAAAAAAGAAGGTCTCGCGGAACTTGGCGTGCAGAGCATTATCTATCCGGAAATCGTTCCAGAATACTATATTATCATCGCCATCATGGTCCTGACCACAGCACTCATAGCCTCTATTTTACCGGCCTTGCGTGCCCTGAAGTTGAATCCTGTAGAAGCCATCCGTGGCCAATAGTTATGAGTAAACCCGTTATTGAAATCAAGAACCTCGAGAAGGTCTACGAAGGCGCCGTGCCCGTGCACGCCGTCAATGGCATCAATTTGACCATAGACGAAGGCGAGTTCACCGCACTCAAAGGGCCTTCTGGCTGTGGGAAAACCACTTTGCTGAACCTGTTGGGAGGATTGGATAAACCGACTTTTGGCACCATCGAGATTGGTGGGGTGGACATCACCACCTTGAGCGAGAACGAACTCATTGACTTCCGCTTACGCAATATTGGCTTTGTGTTCCAGGCCTATAACCTAATTCCGGTCCTCAGCGCCCAGGAGAATGTGAGCTTCATCATGCTCCTACAGGACCGCCCTAAAGAGGACCGCGAGGCGCGTGCTCAGCAGCTGCTAGAGGCGGTTGGTCTGAAGGGAAAGGAAGGTCAACGTCCAGGCCAATTATCCGGTGGACAACAGCAGCGCGTGGCCGTGGCCCGAGCGCTCGCATCCAAGCCCCAATTTGTATTGGCAGACGAACCCACTGCGAACTTAGATTCAACCAGTACAGCCAACCTTTTGGACATCATGGAGAAGCTGAACAAAGAGGAGGGAATGACCTTTGTCTTTGCCACCCACGACGACCGAGTGATCAAAAAAGCCCGTCGCATCATCAGCATTGAAGATGGAAAAGTCTTGAGCGACGAGTAAAGTCCCTTATTTTAGGGGAATGGATCCTAATTTTAAACTTTATGAACCCTGGCCATCGAACGACAAGGAGGCAAAATCCTTGTTCGAAAAGATGGAGCGTGCGCTATCTACGCGTCGGTCGCTTCGGGAGTTTAGCGATGCCCCCGTGATGCGCCAAACGATCGAGCGATTAATTGCCCTTGCTGCCTCCGCGCCCTCTGGCGCCAACAAGCAGCCATGGCATTTCGTGGCGGTTCAAGATCCAGAGGTCAAGCGTCAAATTCGCCTCGCCGCAGAGGAGGAGGAAAAAGCCTTTTACGGAGGTCGTGCGAGCGACGAGTGGCTGGAGGATTTGAAGCCATTCGGCACGGATTGGGAGAAGCCCTTTCTAGAGACGGCACCCTGGTTGATTGTGGTGTTTCGCAAAAACTATGACGTGGACGAGGATGGGCAGAAGGCCAAGAATTATTATGTGCAGGAAAGCGTAGGTATTGCCTGTGGTTTCTTGATTGCAGCGATCCACGCGGCCGGTCTGTCGACTTTGACCCACACCCCCTCTCCCATGGATTTTTTGGCCATGATTTTAGGCCGTCCCGCTAACGAACGCGCCTTTTTGTTGATGCCTGTAGGCTATGCTGTGGACGGTGCTCAGGTCCCGGATATTTCCAAGAAGGACCTTGGGGAGATCAGTGATTTTATCTGACTTTTGTTCCAAATCTGAATTCGATGTTTGAAGGTATTTCCGTACAATTTGTGGTTGATGTTGATGAGGTTCGCGAGGAATTGGCAGCGGCTGATTTGAAGTGGCCCATCGTGAAAATCCTTGACAGCGGGGAGGACGATGACCGCGATGCGGAAGACTTATCGGTGGCTAGCGAGGGCGTCGCCATCTACATCGACAGCATTGATCAGATCTTGAAGGAGCGCATCGAAAAGGCCAAGGAGATTGTTACGACCGTGGCGCGTATGATTCAATACTTCAACGAGCGCGACGAAACCGCCGTATTGTTCTTCCATCACAGCTGGCAGACTTATTTGTCTGACGAGAAATAGTCCGTGAGTGCCTTGGCTTTGGCGTGACCCACGACCTCTTTGAGTTGCTCGAAGCTGGTGGCTTTGATGCGTTTTACGCTCTTGAATTGGCGCAATAATTCCTTGATTGTTTCGGGTCCAATTCCCTTAACGCCTTCCAACTCACTTTTGACAGTCCCTTTGCTACGTCTATTGCGGTGGTGGCTCAAGCTGAAGCGGTGCGCCTCGTCGCGGGCCTGCTGTATAATCTTCAATGTCTCCGAACGCTTGTCCAAATGCAACGGGTAGGGATCGCCTGGGAAGTAGAGCTCTTCCAAACGCTTGGCGATGCCGATGATGGTGATCTTGCCGCGTAACCCTAATCTTTCCAGGGCCTTGAGTGCAGCGCCTAATTGGCCCTTACCCCCGTCAATAATAATGAGCTGCGGCAGCGGTTCTCCTTCCTCTACAAGGCGTTTGTAGCGTCGGTGAACTACCTCCTCCATCGAGGCAAAATCATCTGGCCCTTCGACCGTTTTGATATTGAATTTACGGTAGTCGTTCTTGGAGGGTTTTCCGTTTTTAAAGACCACACAGGCGCTTGCTGGGCTGGTCCCCTGAATGTTGGAGTTGTCGAAGCATTCCAAATGACGCGGTTCCACGGGCATGCGCAAGTCGGTCTTCATCTGAGTCATAATGCGCTTCACATGACGGTCCGGATCGACGATTTGTATGTTCTTGAGCTTTTCTTGTCTGTAGTACAGGGCGTTCTTGATGCTGAGGTCGATAAGTTTTCGCTTCTCCCCTTTTTGCGGGATATGGAAGGTGGAGCCTTCGATTTCGAGTTCCACTGGATGTGAGGTAAAAATAGTGCGTGCAGTAGAGCCGAAGAGCTCCCGAATTTCTGGGATAGCCAAGTGCAAGAAGGTAGCCGGCTCTTCGTCTAATTTCTTTTTTATCTCCACTGTATGACTCTGTACAATAGCTCCCTCGATAACTTGTAGGTAGTTCACATACCCAAACTCTGCATCCATGCTGATGCTGAATACATCAATATTGGTGAGGTTGAAGCTTACGACGGTACTCTTTGCGGCATATTTTTCCAAGGCCTCGAGCTTTTCCTTACATAACTGCGCTTGCTCAAATTCCATGGCCTCAGCGTAGGCAATCATGCGTTGTTTAAGGTGTTGCTTTACCGAACCTAATTGGCCCTTGATGATCTTTCTAGCCGCCTCGACATCGGCCATATAATCTTCTTCGCTTTGCAAATCCTCACAGGGCCCCTTGCAATTTCCGATGTGGTATTCAAGACAGGTTTTGAACTTGCCGGCCTCAATATTTTCAGCGCTGAGGTTGTATTTGCAAGTTCGCGTAGGGTACATCTGACGGATGAGTTCCAGCACCGCCTTCATGGACTTGATCGAAGGGTAGGGCCCATAGTACTCGCTGCCGTCTCTCGTAAGGTTTCTCAGGCCATAAATACGGGGAAATCGCTCCTTTCGAATCGTGATATATGGATAGCTCTTATCGTCTTTGAGGTTGATGTTATAGCGCGGTTGATGCTCTTTGATGAGGTTGTTTTCTAGCAGCAGCGCATCTCCTTCGGAATCCGTGATGATGGTTCGAATATCTGTGACTTTCCGAACCATGGTGGCGATGCGTGCGCCGTGGTCATTCTTTGTGAAATAGGAGCTTACCCGTTTACGCAGATTCTTGGCTTTGCCGATGTAGAGAATCTTGCCATACTTATCCACATGCTGGTACACCCCCGGTTTATT